>SABV01000284.1 GCA_009928855.1 Erysipelotrichia bacterium
TGAGCACTGCAAAAATACCTTTCGCCCGGCAATATTCGGGTCAGCGAGTTTCTGATCGATCAAATCGCAAATATCGCTGTTATGTTCGAGCCAGTCGGTCTTTTCTTTGTATGAAATTCCACAATTACCGTGTTCTATGGCATTCACCAGCAACTCAATAAGCACAAAAGACAGTTGATCTTTGCCAGAAGCATCAACACGGTTAAGATAAAACAGATAATTGCAGATAAAATTAGTCAGACAGGTCGCCTCTATCGGGTCATTCTGCAACTCAAACACGGCCGGAATATTACTGCCAAAATCTTTGCCAATAACTCTTTGCAGCAGCATGTGACGATTGTGGCAGATGATATTGGCAATACGCGGCAATTTTCGCCGCATTCTCGCCTCTTCGATCAATACAAGAATATTGATTCCACCGCTGCAATCGATACTCCTTAAAGCCTCACTGGAAGCGCAAATTCCAACTATGCCGGTATTCAGAAGCCAGGTATCTTTTTTAATGAGCTGCAATAAAAGCTTTGTATCAAGCCTGGCATCAGAAAAATCAACAATTGCGAGCTCAGGCATTTCAACGCTTAAAAAATCGATTGCCTGCTCTACATCATTTATATGAGTTGTTCCATAAATGCTTGCGCTTTCTTGCAGAAGCTGCGCAATTTCGTCGTATTTAGCACTGTCAGAGGTTATAACCGGCACTATTATCATCAGCAGACACCTTTATCGCCTGATGGCAAACTGGTTTAATGCAATTAAACCAGCTGAGAAACGGCAAAGTGCTGTCTCGCAGGAGCGTTTTCGCGCAATCGAGACAGCACCAAGAACTTTACAGACAGAGTTCCAGTGCCTGGCGAGCCACATCCGGTGTTATATCACCATGTTCGCCAAGTTTTATCATCTGATGCGACTTCAACTGCGCAACCACCTTATCGATGCCAGCAGAATCAATATTGTAATCGCTCAAACAAGTCTTGATGCCCATTGATTGAAAGAATTCGCGGGTCTTTTGAATGCCTTCGGCGATCTGATAATCTTCGTTGCCAGACTTGATGCCCCAGATGCGCTGCGCAAACTGCAGAAGCTTTTCGCGCTTATGTTCTTTGCGCAAAGTAAGAATTCCGGGCAGAACTATCGCCAGAGTTACAGCGTGATCCAGGCCATAAAGCGCCGTGAGTTCGTGACCAATCATGTGAGTAGACCAGTCTTGAGGAACCCCCGCACCAATAAGCCCATTCAAAGCCATTGTAGCTGCCCACATAATATTGGCTCTGACTTCGTAATTTTCGGGGTCTTTAAGTGCAACCGGGCCTTCTTCAATGAGCGTGGCCAGTATGCCTTCGGCAAAACGATCCTGAATTTTTGCATGCGCAGGAATCGTTAGATATTGCTCGGCAACGTGAACAAAGGCGTCGACCACACCGTTAGCCACCTGATTTGCCGGAAGCGTATAGGTTTTTTGCGGGTCGAGAACCGAAAACATCGGAAAAACAAGCTTGCTGTTGAACGGCAGTTTGGCTTTAATCGAAACTCTTGTAATAACAGACCCGCTGTTCATTTCTGAACCGGTAGCCGGCAAAGTAAGCACTGAAGCAAACGGCAGTGCCTCTTTAACGCACGAACCATAAGTCTGCAGAATTTTCCACGGGTCGCCGTCAAAGAGAGCCGCAGCAGCGACAAATTTTGTACCATCAATAACAGAGCCACCACCAGCGGCCAGTAAAAAATCCACTCCTTTGGCTTTAACCTGTTCAACACATTTCATGAGTGTTTCATAGGTCGGGTTAGCCTCAACTCCAGAGAATTCATATACTTCACGGCCTTCCAGGGCCGCCATGATTTCGTCGTAAGTGCCATTGCGTTTAATGCTGCCGCCGCCATAAATCAGCATTATTTTTTTGCCGGCTGGAACTTCACGCTTAAGAGCACCAATTGTGCCTTTACCAAAAATGATCTTTGTGGGGTTACAAAACGTAAAATTTTGCACTGTCAAGCCTCCTCTTTATTTTTCTGATATCTGTGACAATTCTTAAGATAGCAGAAGCCGAAAAGTTGTCAAACTTATAATCACCCGGCCTTATATTGCCGCAAAGTTTCTTTTGCTTCCTGATAAAGGTTTTTACGTTCGTGCTTCAACAGCATGTCAATCTCGACAGCAGTCATACCGATATGCCTCCCGACAGTATTGAGCATCCCTATTTCTGACACCGTCAGCTTTCCATCGGCAAGAGCGACTCGCGCCAGATGTCTCATCAGATCAACATCGGCTGTAATCTGACTGGTTTGCATCACATACTCGACAGGCGACGGAGTTGCTTTTAATGCGCCAATCATCTGCTTCAGATGATGGGGTTGAATATCTCTTTTTGCGGCAAGCCCGTTAATCATTTCCATTTCTTTGTCATCTATTTTGCCGTCTGCCAGCATCATGGCAACGGCCCATCGTATGAGCTCAATGCCAGAAATACTTAAGTCATCGTATCCTGCGGCAGAAATCCCGTCAGTCGGAGACGAGAGAGCAGCCTCTTTTGCGAGCTGCCGTTGCATCTGATTCATTCTGGCAATAATTGATGCAATCTGAGCATCGTTGCGATCAAGAACGGTTTCAAGCACCCATTCTCTGGCCCCATCATTCATTACAGAGCCACAATAAGCACACTCGTTTTCGGCTCCGGTCTGTTCAGGGGCACCACATGACTGACAGTGCGAACTGGTCAGAGACGACTCAAGAACTGTTTTGGCGCCATGCTTGCGACCCAGCACAAAAATATGTCTGAAATTTATCGGCGCCGGAGCTGTCTCGACAGGTTTGTTCGGGATCAGAATTGAAGGCAGGCCGCTCCAGACAACCTCAACATAAGCGTGATCATCGGGCTCATGGCTCTCAATGCCAAGAAGGTCTATCGAACCAATGGCACACGAGGTATAAAACCTTCTGGCTCCAGTTGCATCGGGCTTATACCATTGCAACTGGCCTTCACAAAATTCATTGCGGGCAATCTTGCGCAGAGGTGCCACTTCACCCTTGCGTTCGGCCTCGAGCTTGCGCCAGAACATTACAGAAACACGATCTTCGATATGCTGCATATTAAAACCCTGGTCTGCCTCAACAAATTCTTTGAGGCCGGGAATAGCTTTATCAGGGCGGCTTGACCATTCGCATGCCTGGGTAATTCCGGCGAGTACCCAGTCATGCTCGCCAGATCTCAACAGCGAATTACAAACTTCGCATCTTGAAAGCCGGCCAGTCTTAACAGGATTGCCGCAATTTGGGCACTGCCCTTCAAGCAAACCGGTTTTTTTGAGAGTTTTAGCGCCCGGCTTACGCAGAAAAGACCAGACTTCAGCAAATTCTTCAGGCATTTTTGAGCCACTTAGAAGCTTGCCGCTCTTTTCATCCTTGCGGTAATTTATCGCTTTCGCATTAATTCTGACATGGATAACATCGAAATTTCGATCAGACTGAAACTTCACCGGCCGCGCAGAAAATATATGCAAGCCTTCCAGATGGTCTATAACGCCCTTCTCACGCATTTCATCGAGCTGAATGGTGAATTGTTCAAAAACCCCGTCAGACAAAAACGCCTGGGCCTTTAACAAGTTTCTCTCTGTCCAGGCCTGCTGTATCAGGCCAAAAGCCTTTTTGGCACGGCCAAGAAAAAACTCTTCATCAAAGGCCGGGTCTCGCTTCTTAAGATCGGTCAGCGCAGCGCGAGCGTTAACATCAGACTTAACCTTGTCGGCACTGATAATCTTATAGTCAACATAAGAATCATTAACCTTGATATAGCCCTTGCTAAACAGAATTATTACAACAATGGTCACGGGAATACCAACCATCGGGTAATGAAAAATGAGGCGAATCAGCAGAAAAACCATTTCTGCATCTCCCCCGCCACCACCACCACTACTGCGGTGACCGCCGCCAGAATAGCTGTGACCGCCGCCAGCACGCGCATAAGCGGCAACGCTCACCAGAATGAGAATTCCGATCAACGAAATCAGCAGCAGCGAAAAACGCGCAGCTTTTCTTTTTTTTACTTTGTTGTCAGACATTTGAAACCCCTCCGGCAGCTGCCGATCCAAAACTGTACTGAATCTCAAGTTTAATACAAATAGCCAGAGAGTGCCACAAGTCAAATTGTTGACGTAAAAAAATCCCCGAAAAATAAATTTTCCGGGGATTTTCTGTTATTGATCAGTAGATCAGTAGATCAGTAATAGACGGGTCCGCTGTAACCGTCGCCATAATCGCTGCCGCTGCTGCCGTTATCCCAGCTGTCGCCTGAATCTGTCGAATCGGGGCTGGACGTATCAGAGTCTGAAGAATCAGAATCAGGGCAGGAACAACCATCAGAGGCATTGTCGTCAGGATAATAAGGAATATCGGTTGCCATAGCAGAAAAGGAGGCAGTAAAAAGAAACATTGCACAAATCAATAAAATCAAACCACGTCGCATAAAAATTCCTCCGAATTAATCTATTTTTCTGAGAGGAAAGAATCTTAGCAAAGAATTCACGATCTGTAAAGAAATCGAATACACAATTTTTTATTGACAGCGGCGCTCTTGATCACATAAAATGGATGTTTACCAGAAAAATTCAATTGAGGAAACAGGAATGTTCGCACGTCGATTGTATCAGTTTGTGCTTTTTTCTGCACTTTTTTTGCTCTGCACCAATGTTGTATCAGCCGATACAATTGCTTCTGCAACCTGCAGAATACAAATAGAATCCGGCAATGACCAGGCGATTCTGGCAAA
>SABV01000028.1 GCA_009928855.1 Erysipelotrichia bacterium
TTCTTCTTCTTCGGTTGCTTCAATAACCCCATCTTCGGAGATTTTCAGGTATTCGCCTTCGGGCACTCCTTCGGGTAGTTCTTCGATGGCACTGCCCGATGTTTTTAATGCTTCTTCTTCTTCTTCTTCAGCAGCTGCTTCACTCTTTTCTGAGTCTGCTGCTTTTTTAGTCTTCTTTTTCTTTTTTTTATCTTTGTTTTTGTCTTTTTTGGATTGCCCGCCGCTGGATGGGTAAACTGTGGCGTGAACGTTGCCAACAGCTATGGTGCGGTCTTCTTCTGGATAATAAATTATTTTGTTGGCATAAAGTTCTGAGACCTGCTCAGCATTGGTGCCGGTTTCTTTGGTAGTTTGAAATGCGTGCGCATGACCGACAATGATCATTCGATTCTCGCGATTAAGATAGATCGTTTTATCGCCTGTCGCTCTGAGAGTTTCGGTGATTATTTCCACGTTGTTTCTGGCAACTGCTTTGTCTTCGCCAGAGAATAGCTCGAGGGTTTCACATTGCAGATCAGAAACCGGTGAAAGTTCATTTTCGGCCGCTTCTTCTTCTGTTTCGCCTTCTCGGTAAGATACTTCAATGACACGAACATCACCTTTGGCCAAAAAACGGTTTTCTTTGTTGAAACCTTCTACTTCTTTACAGGTAAGTATGACACGCGTTTTACGAATTGATTCAGAGCCTGAATCGTCTTTGGCTGCCCTTTCGACAATTCTTACGAGTTTCGGATTGCCACGGGCAAGTATTCTGTCCTCTTTTACGTATGCTTCCAGATAATCAGATGTGAGCACAGAAGCTGGTTGCACAACTTTTACGTTGTCTATTGCCTTCACTATTTCGAGATCACGGTCATAAATACCTCTGTCTGCCGTAAGAACCGAGTCTTTTTGTTCGGCTTTAAGACCGCCGCGTGCGATATATACATTTTTATGGAAGGTCATGAGCTTGCTAGAGATGACCATATCGCCTGCGGTTATTGTGGTCTGGGCAGGCAGCGAAAGGTTGACAGAAAAGGTGAAGATAGTCGTGCAGAGCGTCAGTAAAAGCAGTTTGATTTTCATTTTAAGTCATTCCTGGGTCATACGTGTTTCTGTGGCGCTTGAAGTTGTCGTTGTCTGTTTGAGTGGTATCAGTATCTGCGAAAGTGGCGGCGCAACAGGCAGCGTCGAAATTGACTCGGCCTTTGCACTGTTTGCGGTTTGTGATGCGTTTTGATTCCAGATTCTTATCAGAACCTGCTGATTGATAGTAGCTTCTTTTGTTTTAGTGTTATAGCTCATGCCAATGCCTGTCAATACCGCTTCATTTTTCCAGATAGTAACCGGTTTCTGTGTGTGCAGCTCTTTACGGTTAAAATAATAGCGGAGCTCTTCTGTTTTGAGCCTTTCTCCATCGGTATTCCAGCCACGGACATTTCCCCAGAATTTTGCCTCAAAAGGATTTTTCAGTCCGCGTTCTGCCAGCAATATGCCGCTCCATGTCGCAACATTTTCTTTAAAAAATTGCGTTCTGATGTTTGTGGCGTTCATATTGTTCTGGTTGTCATCCATGTCGCACATGTCTGCATACATGCGGGCATGTTCAAAGCCCCCTTCAACCTGACTGAAATTGACATTTTTCATAGTCATCTGGTGTCTTACATAGGCATTTTTAACGCCTTCACCTATTTTTTCGTCCCAGAGGATGATTGAGATGAAAACCGCTAAGATTGCCCCCCAAAACCAGTAGCTAACGAGGAGGTTTTTCATCAGTCACGTCTCCCCAGTAAGGCATAAGTATAGCGGTCGTGAAACCAGCACCAGTGGTCTGGTTTGCGTCTGAAAGCACTGACATAGCGCTTTACATATTTTTCGATGCGCTGGCTCATTTTTTCGCCCTTCTCCCATTGGATGGGGGCTTCGAACCTTAAGATGAGCCTGCCGTTTTTTTGACGCTCGGTAAAAGCCGGAATCAACGGGGCGCCGCTGCGCATCGAAAGTATTACCGGGGCACTGTAAAATGAGGCTATGCGTCCGAAAAAGTTTATTTGATAGCCCCTTTCTCGGGCGTTCAGGTCTGAAAGCATTCCTACTGTTTTTCCTTGAGCCAGCAGTTTCAGTGACTCTATGGTTGTGTTTTCCATTATCACTTTTACACCGCGTTTTTCACGAAAACTGTTCATGAGCTCGGTCATTTGATCGACTGCCTGAGGGCGAGCCATGACGTGCAACGGCAGTCCCATTTTTGCGAGAACATAGCCCATTACTTCCCAGTTCCCGAAGTGAGCGCTCAGAATTATCATTCCCTTGTTTTTTCTGGTGGCTTCTTCGAGATGTTCTTTGCCGATCACTGTTATAAATTCGGGGTCGTGTGCCAGCAGTTTTTCATAAAACAAAACTTCTAATATTGTGGAGACCTGGTTTAAAAGCATGCCTTCAACAATCTGTTTTTCGTGGGGCTCGAATTCTTGAGGGAGCAGATCGCGGGCTTTCGAGATTTCATGTGAAAAAACCAGTGGCATGATTTTTAAAAGAAGACGCCTCAACCTGGGCACGGCAGTAGCTGGCAACCTGGTTATACGGTCTACCAGAGCTTTTATCAGGTAAAATCTCAATGTGCGTTTCAGTTTTTTTAATTTATCTTTTAACATGCAGCAAGATGATTCAGGAGGCAAGATAGGTTTTGATGAGGCCTTCCATGAGGCCTTTTTGTGTGAGAATAAGGTCTATTACTTCTCGAACTGCTCCGTGTCCGCCAGCCGCACTGAGCGTGAAATCCGCGTAGGGCTTGATTGCAGGGTTATGGTTCGCGGGGATAAAAAATAACCCGACGCGGGTGCCAACCGAAAGATCGTTGAGATCGTCACCGACATAGGCAACTTCGTCACAAGCAATACTGCGTCGTTGTAATATTTCGTCAAGAACTTCGCTTTTAAGGGCTACTCCCTGGTGCAGTTCGTCAAATTTTAGTTCTGATGCGCGCTTTGTTAATGCCTCGGAAGCGCGTCCGGTAATGCTGCCAGAAAGAAAACCGGCTTCTCGCCATAGTTTAAGGCCCATTCCGTCTGAAGTCGAAAAAAATTTCAGTTCGGTTCCGTTGCTGCCCAGAACGATTCTGCCATCTGTAAGAACGCCATCGCAGTCGAAGAGCAGAATCTTAATTTTCTGACAGGCGGCTTCAAAGCCCTCGGGGGTTTTCAGAAGCTTGTTCATCTGAACAGATTCCCTTTCAGGTTAGAGATTTGGTGGGTATATATCAAGAATATCACGATAAAATAACACACATTCAAAGTTGACGCAAACAGTGGTCAGGTAGATTTATATCTGATATAATCCCACCGCTTGAAATACGTAATACTTCCATTTTTACTTGCCTGGTTCTCTGGCATCCTGCTTGTGCCAATGATAAGGCGTGTCGCTCTGAGTCTTGGCCTGGTAGACCGCCCCGGTGGTCGAAAAATTCATAAATCACCAGTGCCAAGAGTCGGTGGAATTGCTCTGTACGTTTGTGGCTTGATCGGCGCGTTACCGTTTTTGTTTGAGAGCTCTGAAACGATCGGCATCATGCTTGCCGGCACATTCATTTTTCTTATTGGTCTGCTTGACGATCTTATTGATTTGCAGCCGAGAGTTAAGCTCGCAGGCCAGATTTTTGCCTGTGCGATTCTGTTTTTCTTTGGCGTCAAAATCAGCTTTGTTACTGACTTTATTACCGGAAAAGGCCTGGTGGCGCTGGGGCTTTTAACTTATCCGCTGACTATTTTGTGGGTAATCGGGCTTACTAATACCGTCAATCTGGTCGATGGAGTCGATGGACTGGCGGGGGGGATTGTGTTCATAGCACTTTCGACTCTTCTGGCGGTGCGCCTGGTAATGCCAAATCTTCAAGATCCTGAGCTTATGACCAATGTTCTGGTGCTGACTTCATCGATCATGGGCGCTTTGCTGGCTTTTTTGCGCTATAATGTGTTCCCGGCCGTAATTTTTATGGGCGACTCCGGGGCTTATTTTCTTGGTTTTATGACTGCCGCTCTTTCGGTTGCCGGAGCGGCCAAGGGAACGATTCTTTTTCCTCTGGTTGTTCCTCTTATAGCGTTTGGTTTGCCCGTTATTGATGTGATGATGGCTATTCTCAGGCGCTACTTCAAAAAAGTGCCCATTTTTCAGGCCGATAAGGAACATTTACACCATCGCCTTTTGCAAAGAGGGTTTTCGCAAAAAGAGACGACTTCTTTTTTGTGGATGGTTTCTGCCTGCTTCGGTTTTGTCGCTGTTCTGGCAGCCGATATACCTCATCGGGGTATCCAGATTTTTTCGGCCATTTTTCTGGTAGTAATGATTTTATTGTCTATATACGTATTTATCAGGAAAACCAATGCCGGAAAATAGCTGCCGTTTTTCGCGAATTTTGCTCCAGGAGCTGCCGGTAAAGCATCTGGTGCGTTCCTTTGCCCGTGGGCGTATCGCTCAGACGTATTTGTTTACGGGTAATGCTTCAACCGGCCGAATGTTGACAGCGCTTGCATTTGCTGCTTTGCTTCAATGCCAGAACCCTGTTTTTGATGATCTCGAAAACCCCGATTCTTGTGGTCGTTGTGACTCTTGCCTTCGCATTGCGGCAGGCAGTCACCCCGATGTGAATATTATTTCACCGGATGGTTATGAAATTAGAATAAATCAGGTTCGGGCCATGCAGGAAGTCGCTTCTTTAAAGCCGGGAGTAGGGCGTTGGCAGGTGTTTATAATTGATCCGGCCGATCGTCTTAATGTGTCGTCTGCAAACAGTCTGCTTAAGATTCTTGAAGAAGCGCCGTCTCACGCTGTTTTTATACTTATTGCCAGAGATACCGGGGCAGTATTGCCGACAGTTCTGAGCCGATCCGAAATTGTCAGGTTTGCATCGCCCTCCCATCAGGCTGCGCGTGAAACAATTATGCGGTTTTCTGGTTTTACGGCTGAGCAGGCCGCCAGTTGTTACGCACTTACAGAAGGTCGGTTCGGGCAGGCGCTTCAGATTGCCAAAGAATTCCATGAATTGATGATTCCCGAGGGTATAAGAAACAGCCACTCCGAATATCTGATTCAGCTTGAAACCATGTCGCAGCTTCGTCATGAAGAGTTTGCATCGCTAAAAACACTTGATGAGGCTCTAAAAATGGCCGGAAAAATGGACCAGCAGTCTTTTTTGCCCCTGCGGGTTGCCAGAAAGGCTTTTTGCAGATCATTATTTATGACAGCCGGCTTGCCTGCAGCATTTGCTCTGATGTTTTCTTCGCTGTTTATTGAGCATCTGGAAAAGGCTTCATCGCTTATGAAGAAGAGCTTTGAACCACTGTTGAGCGATGCTAAAAGAAGTTATCCCGCTGCCATGATTAAAGAGATAGATTCGCAATTATCGTCTGCTCTCGATAACTGGTCTGCAGGACAGATCGAAGAATTGTTGCTGTGCCTGTTGAACTGGTATGCAGATGCAATGTTGAGCGCTTCCAAAGCCGATGAAACTTTGCTGTTGAACCTTGACCGGAAAGAAGATATCATGACAGTCGCTCAGGTTGATGGCATGGATTTATTACGTGCCAGAATCGAAATGCTCGAGCACAGTGTTGGTCTTTTGCGCCGATATGTGCAGCCTGCGCTTATTCTAGAAAACGTTATTACGCAGATCGGAGGACCCGAAGCGTGAGTCAATATGTATCCCTGAGGCTGCGCAAGCTTCCTGTTGTTTACTGGATTGCCAAACCTGATATTGCTCTCGAACCGACTCAGGATGTGATTGTTACAACTCAGCATGGCTGTGAACTTGCAAAAGTTTTGCAGATTGCCGATCACAAGCCTGACAGCGTTAAAGATGAAGCCGAACCTTTTGTGCTCGAAATCTTGCGCATTGCAGACGGCGATGATCGCCTGAAAATAGCTGACCTGCTCAAAAAAGAAAAGGAGGCTTTTCTGCAGGCGCGCGAAAGAGTGCAATTTCACAAATTGCCGATGAAACTTCTCAAGGCTGAGTATCTGTACGATTTTAGCCGCCTTGTTCTTTATTTCAAGTCAGACAACAAGGTTGATTTTCGTGATTTGCTGAAGAGCCTTGCGTCGATATTTAAAACGCGAATTGAGCTGCGACAGATTGGTGTTCGCGATGAAACCAGACTCCTCGGCGGAATCGGTTGCTGCGGCAAAGAAGTCTGCTGTGCGCAGTTTATGAATACTTTTTATCCTGTTTCTACCAAAATGGCCAAAGAGCAGAATTTGAGCCTTAACCCGGCAAAACTCTCTGGTATTTGCGGGCGTCTGCTTTGTTGTCTGGCGCATGAGCATGAGTATTATGCCTCGTTTCATGGTAAATTTCCGAAAATTACGGCTGAGATTGTTGTCGGCGCTGAAATAGCGCGGGTTATGGATATTAATTACATTACTCAGAAAATTCTGCTTGGTTTTGCTGATCGGCACAAGGCATATTATGATCTAGACAAAGTTTGCGGTCGCAAAGATCAGACTACAGGGCGAAACCTTTGGTGGGTAAGTATTCCCGATGCAGAAGAACCTGATCTTGGTATTTTGCTGAAAAACCTCAATCCCCCGGGTTCTGGCAAAAAGAAGAAGAAGGGTGAAGGTGCTCCAAAGAAGCCCCGCTCAGATTCTGACTCGCCCGATGGTGATTCTTCGGTAGACCGCAGGCGCTCAGAAGACAATGATGTGGCTCCTGAGGCATCTTTTGATGATACCAAAAAGCGCAATGAACAGCCTGAAGATGACGAAACTTGATTTTTTTGAGTCTGATGCTTAAAAAAAAACATCTTCTTGATTTGAATTATGATATAATCCAACAACTTATGCCCATCCCGGTGCCTTTTTGATTTGGTTCACGGGACAGAAAAGCGAGGGAGTACAGTGTCACGTATTGGTTTAATTGCAGGAAGCGGGCGCTTTCCACTATGTTTTGCGCTTGCTGCAAAGCAGAGCGGCAATGAAGTTGTAGCGGTGGCTATCCGCGAAGAAACATCGCCCGAACTTGAAAACCTGGTTGATCAGATTCACTGGTTCCATGTAGGCGAACTTCAGGGAATGATCGATACTTTTTTGAATGCAAAAGTGCAGCGCATCGTTATGGCCGGCAAGATTACTAAAACTCTCATGTTTGACCGTATCAGACCAGATGCGAGATTGATGAAGGTTTTTGAAAAGACTCCGATTCGTAACGACGATGCTTTGCTGCGTTCTTTGAGCGAAGAATTTATTGCCGAAGGCATTCATGTCTGTGATTCTACGACGTTTTTGTCTGTGCTTCTTCCTGAAAAGGGCTATCTTACGAGTCGGCACCCCAGCGAAGACGAGCTGCTGGATATCAAATACGGGCACGGTATTGCCAAACAGATTGCCGGCCTGGATATTGGGCAGACGGTTGTGGTCAAAAACCGGGTTATTCTGGCAGTAGAAGCTATTGAAGGCACTGATCAGGCTATTCAGCGTGGCGGTCTTCTTGGCAAAGGTGGCGCCACTGTCGTTAAAGTGGCCAGGCCGGTTCAGGATATGCGTTATGACATTCCGACTGTTGGCGTCGATACAATTCGCAATCTGATTGCCTCCGGGGCCTCTTGTCTCGCCTTTGAAGAGAAGAAAACCCTGCTTCTCGACCGTGAAGAAGTCATAAGATTGGCTGATTCAGCCGGTATTGCCATAATGGTTGTTTGAGCCGTTTTATATAGCAAAATGAGGTTTAAATGAATACTCAAGTTAGTATCGGTGTAGTCGGTATCGGGCATCTGGGAAGGCACCACGCCAGGCTTCTTGCCGAGATTGAAGGTGCAAATCTGGTTGGTATTGCAGATGTAAACGAGGCGGCAGGCCGCGAAATGTCTGAAAAATACAATGTACCATATTACAAAGACTATCGAGAACTTGCCGACAAAGTGTCTGCCGTGACCGTTGTCGTTCCGACCTTTTTACACCATGAAGTTGCCAGATTTTTTCTTGAGCGCAATGTTCACACTTTTATAGAAAAACCTATTACTAAAACTCTTGAAGAAGCCAACGATCTTGTAGCACTGGCGGGCGAAAAACAGCTGACGCTTCAGGTGGGTCACGTGGAACGCTTCAATGCCGCCATTTTGAAGCTGCAATCGCTTTGTGACTCTCCTCGTTTTATTGAATGTCAGCGCATGGGTCCGTTTTCTCCAAGAATTCAGGATGTCGGCGTAGTCCAGGATCTCATGATTCACGATATTGATATTGTTCTCTCGCTCGTAAGATCACCAATCAGCCATATCGACGCCGTCGGAATACCGGTTTTGACTGAGAACGAAGATATAGCCAATGCGCACATCGTTTTTGAAAACGGCTGTATTGCTAATTTGACCGCTTCCCGCATCAGCGAAGAAAAAATTCGCAAGCTCCGCATCTTTGAAATGGATAAATATTGTTCGCTCGATTATGCAGAACAGGCCATTACATTGCGCCGCAAATCCAATCTCGAAGAAAAGATCATCCGGGAAGAACTGGAAGTGCATAAGGCTGAGCCGTTGCGACTCGAACTGGAACACTTTATCTCCTGTATTAAAGAGCGCAAAAAACCTCTGGTAACCATAGAAGATGGCAAAAATGCACTTGAAATTGCTCTTGAGATTCTCGAGCAGATCAAAAGTAATTTGCCATCACCTCGTTAAAATAATTCTTTTATGGCTTCAGACAACAGGATAGGCCGTTTTTTTTTCGTGTGGCGTGATAAATTGCCTGTGCCTCTGGCATTGGCAATGTTTACCTGCGCCCGCCCCAGGCCTTTGAACTGGATTGCAGGCGTTCCACTGGTAATTGCCGGCGAGCTGATCCGTCTGTGGGGGCTTATGCATATCGGCCCCACAACCCGCACCCGTGAAATCTGTGCAGATCGACTTGTAACTTCTGGCCCTTACAGCCATTGCCGGAATCCTTTATATTTCGCGAATTTTCTTAAAATTGCCGGCTTTATGGTTATTGCCGGTAATGCTGCTTACGCTCTATGTGTAGCAGTGTTTTATATTCTCGAATTTACTACCATGATTCCTTACGAAGAAACTTTTCTTGCCGAAAAGTTTCCTGAAGCCCACAGAATTTATCGTGAGTCAGTGCCTGTATTTATGCCTGCTCTGAAGCCATGCAAGGGTTTAGAGGGCAAGGCTTGTTTTGAGTTTGCCGAGGCTGTTCGTTCAGAGCGTCGCACATTTGCTTCAACCTCTTTTATTCTGCTGGCTTTGCTTTTCTGCTCGATCATCCGTAAGGAGAACCCCTCTTGAATAATCTTTCTGCGATGAATTCTCTTAATGGCAGAAAAATATTTTTTCTGGCTGGTGAGCAGAGCGGGGATTTGCATGGTTCGCTGGTTATAAAGCATTTGAAAAAGTTGCACCCTGAAGTGCAGATAGAAGGCATCGGTGGTCCGATGATGAAAGCGGCGGGCATGAATTGCCTGCACAGCAGTGACGAGCTGGCTGTTATCGGTTTTGTTGAAGTATTAAAAAATATTCGCCCCCTTTACGCCATTCTTAGCGATGTGCGTGAATGGCTTACCCGTGAGCGTCCTGATATGGTGGTTCTGATTGATTACCCGGGTTTCAATCAGAAGGTTGCTGAAATAGCCCGCTCATTAGGGATTCATGTGCTGTATTATATTTGCCCGCAGGTCTGGGCCTGGCATGCAAGCAGAGTTAAAAAATTCACCCGTCTGATCAATGAAGCTGTTGTTGTATTTCCATTTGAAGTAGATATATGGGCTAAGGCCGGGGCGACGGTCAACTGGTTCGGGCACCCCCTTATCGGTATTGCTCAGCCCTCTGCCCCCAAAAATGAGATAATAAAACTCATGCAGCTTGGTGATGCTTCTCTCGTCAGCCTTTTGCCCGGAAGTCGCACCCAGGAAATATATTATATTTTTCCTGTGTTGCTCGATGCTGCTGAGTTGATTCTTAAACAACGCCCGAATACCAGATTTTTATTGCCTGTTGCCAGTACAATTGACGACGAAAGAATTCTTGCCCACCTGAAGGGCCGGGATCTACCAATTACCATGTTGCGTGGCCAGACTTATGACGCCATATCGGTTTCTGATGTGTGTCTTGTCGCATCCGGCACCGCAACTCTCGAAACGGCAATCATTGGAACCCCTATGGTAGTTGTTTATAAGGTTAACTGGTTGACTTCGCTTATTTCAAAATTTGTGATTGAGGCTGAGCATATTGGGCTGCCAAACGTAATTGCCGGCAAACGTATTGTTCCTGAGTTTATTCGAGGTGATTTTAAGGCCGATCTTATTGCCGCAGAAGCCATAAAAATCATAGATGATCCAAAAAAGCAGGAAACTATGCGCGAAGATCTTCGCAAAGTAAGAGAAAGCCTGGGCGAAGCAGGTGCCAGCCGCCGCGTAGCCGAACATATTGCTGCTAGAATCACGGAGTTACAAGCCAAATGAAGACTCTTAAAAGAATTTTGAGCTATTTTGGCAATTATATTCCCGCGCTCATGCTGGGTACTGCTGGCAGTGCGGTAGTGGCTGTGTGCACCATTTTTCCGGCGTGGATAATGAAGAGCGTTGTTAATGATGTTCTGGTAAACCGCAACCTTGTGGCTTTACATTGGATAGCTCTGGCGCTTGTTGTGGTGATGTTTGTGAAGGGAGTAGCGCAATTTGCACAGACTTACCTGATGCACTATGTCTCTCAGAGCATCTTAAGATCTATTAGAACGGCATGCCTCGATAGAATGCTTGAACTTTCGCTTTCGTATTACGAAAAGCAGCGTACCGGGCAGCTTATGAGTCGTATTACCTCTGATGTTATGGTGTTGCAGAACCTTTTGTCGAGTTTTACCTCGCTTGTCGGTGACTTTATAGCATTTTTCGGCTTTTGTGCCTATATTTTCTACCTGCATTGGAAACTGGCGGTAATCTCTGTAATCATAATTCCTTTTATTGGCGCGCTTATCAATAAGTTCAGCCGTAAAATGAAAAAGATCGGCTCACGCATGCAGATTCGCATTGGCGATATCTCTACCGTGCTCCAGGAATTTATTACGGGTGTAAAAGTCATTAAATCATTCACTCTTGAAGAGTTTATCAAAGATCGTTTTGAGCAGGCCAACGGGGCCAATTTTGACGAAACAATGCGTGGTGGGCGTATCAATGCCGCTACTACTCCTGTAATTGAGTTTATAAACACCTGTGGCCTGGCCATTATTTTCTGGTATGGCGGTTACGAGGTTATTCGTGGAAATCTTGACGCCGGCCAGCTTATAAGTTTTCTGACCGCTCTGGTCGGATTATTTACGCCAATAAAGAATCTTTCTAAAATGAGCAATGTTATTTCTCAGTCTGTTGGTGCCGGTGAAAGGGTTTTTGAAATTCTGGATGCGCATATCGACATCAAAGAAAGCCCTGATGCAATCAAGTTGTCTTCATGTCGCGGCGAGGTGGAATTTTGCAATGTGTCGTTTGCGTATAACGAAAATGAACCGGTATTGCGCAGCGTTAATATAAAAATAAATCCGGGCGAAGTGGTTGCTCTGGTAGGGCCATCAGGCGCTGGCAAGACAACTTTTATCAATCTTATTCCAAGATTTTTTGACGCCACAGGCGGAGCGGTTAAAATTGACGGGCACGATGTAAGAAACCTGAGTTTTAATGCTATGAGGCGTTTTATTGCAATGGTTCCGCAAGAAACTCTTCTTTTTTCAGGCACCATCGAAGAAAATATAAGACTTGGCAGGCTTGAAGCCACACATGAAGAAATTCTCGAAGCTGCGAAGCTGGCTAACGCACATGATTTTATCATGAGTCAGCCTGAAGGCTACGAAACGATGCTTGGAGAACGTGGCGTAAACCTTTCGGGCGGGCAGGCGCAGAGAGTTGCCCTTTCCAGAGCGTTTTTAAAAGATCCCGGAATACTTATTCTGGACGAAGCCACGAGCGCCCTCGACTCAGAAACCGAAAATCTGGTCAAAGAATCATTGAGCCGTCTCATGAGCAATCGAACCACTTTTATGATTGCTCACCGCCTGTCTACTGTTGTTAAAGCAGATAAAATTCTGGTGCTGCAGAAGGGTGAAATTGTGGAAATTGGCTCTCATAGCCAGTTGCTCGAAAAACAGGGGCTTTATTCACAGCTTTATCGTTCGCAATATGCTGATCAGGTGAACATATGAGCAGCAGAATAACAATGAATGCCGATCTCGCGTCTATAAAAGGCTTGATCAGCTTTAATGAAAGCCGTTGGAAGAATCCGGCCTATGTGGCAAAGCTGAGACTGAAATCGATGCTTCTCGCCGCTACAATCATGTCTGTTCAGGCTTTGACAAGAGTTGAAACAGTTGGTTTTAATGATTTTATCAATGGCAAAAATCTTGGCCGTCCCATACTGATTGTTTCGTGGCATGGCACAATGATTGTGCCACTTTATTGCCACCGTGATCTCAATATTGTTATTATGAATTCGTTATCAGAGGACGGTGACCTGATGGTAAAAGTGCTTAACTATTTTGGTTACAACTCTGTAAGAGGTTCTTCTTCGCGTGGTGGCATGCGAGCCCTTCTAGAGATGGTTAAGCGTGTTAAAGATGGAATGCCGGCATCTCTTACCGTTGATGGGCCACGTGGACCACGACACGAAGTGAAGCCTGGTATGGTAATGCTTGCCCAGAAAACCGGAGCCCTGGTTTTGCCTGTGGGAGTGGCATTTTCTAACTGCCTGACTCTGAACAGCTGGGATAAAACGCAAATTCCTTTGCCGGGCAGCCGGGCAGTGATGCATACCGGAGAACCTTTTGAGATAGATTCGAATACCAGTATTGAAGACGGTTGTGCGTTGATAAAACAGCATTTGAACGATAGCAACAGACAGGCCGAAAATTACCTTAAAACTGGTAAATTATCCGGCAAAGAGTGCTAATATTGTATAAGAAGAAAAAATGAAAGAGCTTCGCGAAAAGAAAAAATTGCTTATTGTTGCCGGCGAAACTTCCGGCGACTTTTACGCTGCATCGCTTATCGACGTATTGAAAAAATATGGTGATTTCGATATTTTCGCAGTGGGCGGTATTCAGACCCTTAAACGTGATGTAACCATGCTGTGCGATAGCACCAATTGGGCTGCCATTGGCTTGTTTGAAGCAATAAAACAGGCTCCGCATCTGTGTCTGGTGCTTCATCGTCTTACAAAATTTATGAAGCAGAATCGGCCCGATCTTCTGCTGCTGGTCGATTACCCTGGTTTTAACATGCGACTGGTGCATGCGGCCAATAAACTTGGTATTCCCAGTCTTTATTATTTTCCGCCCAGTAAGTTTGCAACCGACCCTGCCAGCATAACCGACGCTGCTGGCAGTATAACCAGTGTTGCCGCCAACTTTGCTTCTACTTACGAGATATATAAAGCAGCCGGTGCCAATGTGACTTTCGTCGGGCATCCATTGCTTGACCACGCAAAGCCCGTAATGACACCAGAAGAAACCTGTGTTAAATACGGGTTGAGGCCTGACCGCCCAGTGATTGGCCTCTGCCCGGGTTCCCGTCGCAGTGAGCTGGGGCAGCTTCTTCCGATTATGCTCAAGGCCGGTCGTATAATTTATGACCGCTATCCAGAATACCAGTTCGTTGTTCCTGTAGTTGAAACCGAGGGCCCTGAGGTCTTCGGCGTATCTAAATCTTCACTGCGAGAGCAGCTCAAGGCCAGTGGCATACCGGTAATTTTGGCAGAAGGCAAGATTTATGACCTGATGAAATTGGCCAGAATTCTGCTTATCAGCTCCGGAACCGCAACCCTCGAAGCTGCCTATGTCGGGACTCCGATGGTGATCTGTTATAAAGTGTCTGTTTTTACCGAAATTCAGGCTCGTCTTTTTTACCACCTGCCTAAGTTTATTGGTTTACCAAATATTATTATCAACAAATTAGCTGCTCCAGAACTCATTCAGCATGATTTGACCCCGGAGAACCTTGCCGGAAAGGCATTTGAACTGCTGGAATCGCCTGAAAAATATGAACAGCAGAAAAAAGATTTTGCCGAAGTTGTGGCGCACCTCGGTGAGCCTGGCGCGCATGAGCGCGTTGCCGAAATGGTTCTCAAAATTCTCAACGGGAAAGATGCCGGAGAATAACAAATGCCGCCTCTTAAGCTGATCAGGCAGGCTGCGTTGGGTTTATCAGGTGTCGTGTGCAGATTGCCAGAAAAAGCCGCTGCTACTCTGGCGGTTACAATGGGGCTTGCCCTCTGGCATTCGTGGCGTTCTGAGCGTATAAGACTCGAAGACTGCATTGATCGTGTTTATTTCCGCATGAATCGGCAGCCGCCCGCCGATATCCCCTCGATTGTAAAAAGAGCTTTTATTCATTTCGCACTGGTAAGTTGCGAATTATTGAGATTTCCATTGCTCAGCGCAGAACAACTGGCTGATAAGGTACATTTCAGACAGCGCGAGAATATCGATCGGGCGCTTGCAGCTGGCAAAGGCATTATTCTGGCGCTTCCACATATTGGCAACTGGGAAATCCTCGGCGCTGCGATAGCTCATGCCGGTTATCCGCTGAATTCTTTCTATCTCTCGCAAAAAGAAGATGAACTTGGCGGCCTTCTCGACCATTTCAGAAGTTATTCCGGTATTATTCTGCACGACCGTGACCGTGGTGGTGTAAAAGCTCTTAAGGCCCTGCGCAGTGGTGGTATTCTTGGCATGATTGCTGACCAGGATGGCGCCAATAACGGCGTTTATCTCGATTTTCTCGGGCACTGGGTAAGCATGCCGGCCGGGCCGGCTAACTGGAGCCTTAAAACCGGTGCTGCTCTGATGCCACTTTTTTCATTGCGCAAGGGCGTTACCATGAGCTATGAAGCTTCTTTTTTGCCGGCTTTTGCAGATATCGAGACCGGAAGCTACAACGAAAGAGTCATTTCGCGCACTCTTAAGATGGTATGCTGGATGGAAGAACTTATTCTTGCCAATCCTCATCAATATTTGTGGTTTTATGACCGTTTTAAGCCGAGACACGAAGCCTGGATAACCGCTGAAAAGCGTAAAAACGGGCAGATGTGCCATGGAATGCCACGTTATGGCAGCTGAAAAGCAAAATATTATGATGTTTTCTCTCAAAATCAGAGTTTTTATCGCTTTGCAGCTTTATCGTTTTGCATATACTCTCGCAATGGTGCCGGCTGTTCTTTGTCTGCCTTTGCTCAGGCGTTACAGTCGTCGGTTACGTGAGGGTATTTCTGATTATCTGGGTTTTGTGTCGCCGATTGCAGAGAGGCCTTCTTTTTGGGTTCACGGAGTCTCAATGGGCGAATCAATGGTATCGGCAGGGTTTGCTGTAGAGTTGAAAAAGCGTTTTCCGGAGCATCAGATCGTTTTCACTACAACGCACCCAGAAGTTCTGGCAATGGTTAAAAAACGTCATATCGCCGATGCCGTAGCCTATTTTCCTCTCGATAACTTTTTAACGATGGCAAATGCTTTTCGCCGCTGGAAACCGGAGGCAGTGTTTGTCGCCGAAACTGACTTCTGGCCAGAATTTTCGTGGCAGTGTTATTCTCGCAAAGTCCCTCTTGTGCTTATAAATGGGCGTTTGAGCAGCAAGCTTGCAAGTTTTTACGCGAGCTTTAAGGGTTTGAGCGAAATCATTTTTTCTTCTTATACTCTGCTGCTGGTGCAAAGTGAAATTGATTGTTGCCGCCTGAAATCTATTGGAGTAGACCAGTCTCGCATAAAGGTTCTGGGTAATATGAAGGCAGATCTTACTGTTACAAAGGCTGCCGGAGATATGACAGATTTTGTAAACTGGCTTGCCGGGCGTCGCTGTGTCGTTTTTGGATCTCTTCACCCTCAGGAATTCGACATGCTGAAGATGCTTTTCGTTTCTCTTGTAGAACGTGGAATAGCAGTAATTGTTGCACCGCGCAATCTGGCCGATACGAAGAGATGGCATGCCGAACTCAAGCAAATGCTTGTAAAGGTCGCCTTCAGAAGTGATATGTCTGCGCAATCTTCATTCTCTCTGATGATTCTGGACAGCATGGGTGAGCTGGCTTCGATTTATGGGCTCGCTTCTGCTGCTTTTGTTGGCGGCACACTTGACAGCAGGGTCGGGGGGCATAACCCGCTTGAGGTGATGCAACGAAAAGCACCTCTGCTGGTTGGTCCGTATTGCCGAAATTTCGCCGATATTATATCTCAGCTGTGTGCCTGCGATGGGGTGATTGTCTGTAATTCGGCCAAAGAGACCGAAATAGCCATAGACAGATTGTTGACAGACCCTGAACTGGCTCGTCGGCAGGTAGAATCGGCCGAGGCTGTGCTCGAAAACAGCCGTGGAGTGCTGGAAAAGACTATGCTGGAGGTTGAAGGCCTTCTATAGATAGTTTGCGACCATTTAAGTCTGACAGATGCCAGTTGAGGCCATTCATATCGACAAACTCGTATTTGCCATCATCGGATGAGGTGATACTTACCCCGTGCCTGTTAAGCTCTGAGATGGTGTTTTCGAGCGTTTTGCATATCAGTCTGAGGCGTTGATTGTGCTGTGAAAACTGCTGCACTCCGCGGTCGAAAGTTGCGACAAGAGTTGAATCTATCTCGATTCTGGGGCTGTCCAGGCGAAGAACAGCGTGCCCGTCGAGTTGGCCAATTGTCTGCACACGTTCTATTTTGAGAACATGCCTGTAAAATTCCCTGCTTTCAAAGGGCCTTTCTGCGAGAACGCCCACGGGTGTTATCTGAATCATTTTTGCCTTCTTTTATTTTTTTTATCTGATCGGCAGTTTTAGAGAAAATTTGAATGAATAAGGTCAAAGTTAATGTTTTTTAAGGTGTTTGCCCTGAAAAGGGAAAATAACTTGCCAGCGTTTAAGATAAGGGCATATAATCTGTGTTTGAAGTGTTTTGAATATTAGAATCAAAACAAGGAAGGAAAGGTTATGAGAATCGCCATTCAACAAATACCCGAACATGAATTGAAGCCTCTGGTTACGGATACCAGTAAACTTGGTTTCTGTAAGTATTTTACAGATCGCATGTTTACCATGGATTTTACAGAAGAAGATGGCTGGAGTAATCCTCAGATCAAGAAACTGCAGCCGTTTACGATAGAACCATCTTCGCTGGTGCTGCATTATGCCCAGGAAATTTTTGAGGGACTCAAGGCTTTCAAGGCCAAGGATGGCCACATCAAATTTTTCAGGCCTGAGATGAATGCAAAACGTTTTAATCGTTCTGCAGATCGCCTGTGTATGCCGCATTTTCTCGAAAATGACTTTCTCGAAAGCATTAACGCACTGGTAAATGTCGAAAAACGCTGGGTTCCAGACAGTCGCGGCGCGTCGCTCTACATTAGACCCTTTATGTTTGCAACTGACAGCACCCTTGGGGTGCGTGCATCTTCAAACTACACCTATTGCATAATACTCAGCCCTGTGGGCCCTTACTACCAGGAAGGCTTCAACCCGGTCAGTCTTTACGTTTCTGACGAGTTTACCCGTGCAGCAAAGGGCGGGCTCGGCGAAGCCAAGACCGGCGCCAACTATGCCGCAAGTCTTCTTGCCGGTCGCAATGCCCGTAAAAAAGGCTGTGCCCAGGTGCTCTGGCTGGATGGCGCTGAACATCGATATATCGAAGAAGTTGGCGCAATGAATATTTTCTTCGTTTTTAATGGTAACCAGCTCGTTACGCCGAAGCTCAATGGCAGCATTCTTCCTGGTGTTACCAGAGACTGCGTGCTTAAACTGGCCCCCATGCTTGGTTATCGGGCCGAAGAACGCCAGATTACAATTGACGAAGTCATTGGCGGTATTGCAACCGGCTCTATCACTGAAGTTTTTGGAACCGGGACCGCTGCAAGTATTTCTCCCGTAGGAAACTTGCAGTATAAGGGTTCTGATTATGTCATAAACAATCGCAATGTTGGCCCAATCAGTCAGCAGTTGTTCGATACTTTGCGCGGTATTCAGTATGGGGAGATTGAAGATACCTTTGGCTGGACACTGGATCTTCAGAACCCGGAAGAAAAAGTTCTCAGCGTGTGAATAATATCGGCACATTGCCAATCAGCCACCCCGACGCCGCTTTTATCGTTGGGGTGGCTTTTTCGGCATCAGAGATCATCGAAAAAATCTATGCCGGCCACTTCAAGGTAGATTTAAAAGCGGGGCATGAGCCGGTAACAATTGCTGATCGTGAAGCTGATAATCATATTACCGGCGCTTTGCGAACAAGATACCCGCATGATTCAATTCTAAGTGAAGAGAATGGTCTTGATATTCCAGATTCTCACAATAATCGGGCCTGGTTTATCGACCCCATCGATGGAACCCGAGAATTTATAAGAAAAAGCGGTGAATTTTCTATTCAAATTGGCATGGCCAGAGAAGGCCGCCCTGAATTTGGCCTTGTTTACCAACCGGTTGGAAGAAATCTCTATATTGCTGCAGTCGGTGAAGGTTGCTGGTGGCATAACCCCTCCAATGGGTGGCGACGGCTTCAAATCGGCCCGCGGAGTGAAGAGATAAAGCTTGCGATAAGCAGATCGCACCCATGCCGACTGGCTCAAAAAGTTCATAAGCATATTGGCGGTACAGGTCTGCTCCCATGCGGAGGCGTCGGGCTTAAACTGATGGCGATTGCCCGCGGGCAGGCGCATTATTATATCAACAGTTCAAATGCTACCAAAACCTGGGATCTCGCAGCACCTGAAGTGCTTTTTAGCGAGGCCGGTGGCGTTGTTTGCGATCTTGAAGGCTCAGTGTTCAAATATGACGATCCCTCTGATTATCACCACCGCCATGGGTTGCTTGCTGCCTGCGACAGCAGCCTGCAACAACAAATTCTTTCTTGTATACAGACCTGCCTGTAGATTACTCTCAATAAAACCTGTTGTTTTTCCGATTAGACAATTGAAGTTCTAAACGGGCAGGTGATTGCATGATTGATCTAAAAAAATGGCTGGCACGTAACTATTCGATTAAAAGCTTCGATGATCCTGATTTTGAGGCCGATAAGCTTATTGGTCGTCATAATAAGGTCGTGGCTTCGGCTAAGTCGGTGTTAAGAGACCATTTGCAACAACAGTTGCAGCATGTTCTCAAAGATTTTTATTCAAGCGATATTCCTGAAGAAAAAAATCTTATCGTCTAGATAGCTTCTGAGACGGGTTCTTGCAGGCACTGCAAATGATATCGTGCAAAGGGCACCTGATTTTTTTTGTAGATGTTTGTTCAAGAGCGAAACAACTTTGTTTTAGTTTTAAAAGTCGCTTTCAGTGGTAATTATAAAAAACCGATCGATTTGCATTGGGTATGAGCTTCTCTTTATAATTGCCACCTCGCAACAGCAACAATTTTGGTGAGGTAGTAATGAGTAATTCTGTAGCCGTGCAAACTTTAACTCCAGTTCTCAATGAGAGTATGAACACACAAAATGTTTCTTCAACAGAATCCCCTGTGCAGAAACCCGTGCTGAAGGTTGTGCCCCCCACGCATACTGAACCGCCAACCCTTGAAATATTAACCTCCATGTATGCCGCACAACACAGGGAATGCTGGCTTTGCGAAGGTATTGCAGGCAAAATAGCTGCCGGAAAAGAAATTTCGGAAGACGACGCCTGGCACTTTACTTCGTGCATCCTGAGCTGGGAATACCTGCATGGTAATTCTTCAAAAAGTTGATGGCACAAATAACAGACTGAACAAAAGGGCGTGCACTGCACGCCCTTTTTGTTAAATGCCAATAATTGTTTGGCCAAAGAATTTTTGCTTTTGCTATAATGAATTTGTCGTATGCGGCCGATGCATTCGATAAGTATACTATCGATTCTGACGGGAGTGGCTGTGAAACATTCATTCTGGCTCACCGGAGCAATGTTGTTGGGGCTCGCAACTCAGGCGGGTGCTGCTATTTATTCTTACCGTGACGAGCAGGGTCGGCTTTTTCTTACCGACAGTCCTCCAAACCATAATTACAAAATAGTTGTTACCAGTCGCAAAGAGCGCGAGGGCCCTGATTCGCCAACTGCGCTTCATTTCTCTTCCAGTCAGGCATCGGTTCAGAAAAATTTTCTGCTGCCGAACGATGAATCTTTCAGTAAACATATTAACGAAGCTGCGCAAAAATATGCTCTTGATCCATACCTTATCAAGTCTGTAATCAAGGTTGAATCAGATTTTGACCCGGCCGTCATGTCTTCTAAGGGTGCTCAGGGGCTGATGCAACTGATCCCGTCAACGGCAAAACTCGTCGGTTGCGAAGATTCTTTCGATGCCAGGCAGAATATTCTTGGCGGCGCAAACTACCTCAAGATGATGCTTAAGAGGTTTGACGGCAAGGTCGATTATGCTCTGGCCGCTTATAACGCCGGTCCTGGCAATGTCGATAAATACGGTGGAATTCCACCTTTCCGTGAAACTAAAAACTATGTTCGCAAGGTCAGGCATTATTATAAGCAATACGCTTCAAATGCTACTTCCGGAGACGTGAAGGGCAAGGTTGTGGCTAAAAAAGCCCGCGTGATGCCTGTTCTACACTCAGACCTGACAAAGCGCCTTACAGAAGCATACGAAAAATTTACTGCTTCAAATATAGAAGGTGCCATGGATACTTATCGCGATATTTTGAACATTTACCCGAGAAACACCCAGGCTCTTTATAACCTGGCCTGTCTGCTTGATATGGAACGTTGCTACGAAGAGGCAATAGATGTTTATCTGGCAGCTCTAAAACAGGATCCTTTCCTGGACAAGGCATTGTATAACCTGGCAGTGATTTACGAGCGTCTTGGTATGCACTCTGAGGCCATTGATACCTGGAAAAACTATATTCAGGTCGCCAAAGACGAGGAAAAAATCATCATGGCTGAAAGATTTATGAAGGAATTGCGCGAATACGCCATGTTAAACTGAATCAGAGGGAACAGATGCCGGCGACTGCTTCAAGATCAATTTTTGAGAACCTGCTTTACCTGGGTATTGCCACTTTTTTTCTGTGGCCATTCGTGCAGCTATGGTCTATAAAAGCGGTTCCACTTATCGAATCAGATGTTCATCTGCGTGCTTCGGTAGCTCTCGAAAACCTCATGGAGGAAGCTCTTGCCAAGCCTTTTGAACGATCGAAAAACAGAGTTGCTTTTCAGCCTGTGAGCGGTGGCGAAGATATAGGGCTTTCTGGCAAGGTCGAAATTCTGCCACATCCTGATTTCTCTTCGAATGTGCTCGTTCGTGCACAGGTAAGATGGGGCATGTTCCCATTTTCTAAAACTTTAAGTCTTGAATATCTGAGGGCCAGAACAAAACCATGAATCGCGACAGATCAGGTATAACAATGTGGGAAATTGTTTTGTTTACCCTTTTTCTTGCCGTTGCCGGTGGCGCTTCAGTATTTTTTTTCTTCCTGAATTCTGACGACGTTAAAGGGGCACAGAAAAAAATTGTCTGGATTCAAAATGTAAATAACGTTCTTGATGCTATGGCAGAGGAAATTGCTAACTCAATCTGTTTTGAACACCCTTTTAACGGTGCTTCAGGTGAATGTTTTTTTCGAGCTGCCGGTGATTCGGCTTCTTTGCAGCCTGTTGAAGTAGAAGAAGGCTTTGCTTTTTCCGAAAACACTCTGAATTATGTTGTGCGCAATGCTGCCGCCTCAACAGGACTGAAACGTTTTGGTAAATTTTCTAACCCCTTGATCAGCGGATGTCGAGAAGGAAAATTTATTCGAGTTTCTTCTGATCGTCTTGACATAATGTTTCGTGCCGAGGCGCCTGATGGAAGCTCACAAATGCAGGATTTTCATCGCATAATCAATTTGAGGAACCAATGAGCAGAATTCCAGACGAAAAAAACTCTCTGTTTCCAGTGCTGGTAATGGCCGGTTTTACGTTGCTGCTTGTTGCGGCTCTGGTTTTGAGAGTATATCGTGCCGACCGTGATCTTGGAATGATAAGAGTTGAAGAGATACAGGCCCGTCTCGCTGCTGAATCAGGCGTCAGTTACGCAGTCGAAAAAATGCGTTCAATGATTGCGGCATCAGACAGGGCAGGCAGTGTTGAAGCATTGACCGCAATGTTTTTTTCTGAAAAAATTGAGACAGATAGCTGGATTGCATTTGGACAAAAATCTGACGCCTATTTCCGTATCATCTCAATTCGAAAAGTAATCGGTGACGATGACCCTCTGACGTCGCTTCTTGACGAAAGTCATAGATACCGAATTCTCTCTGAGGGCCGCTGTGGTCGTTTCCATTACTCAACTGCCGCGATTGTGCAGTTATATGATCTGGTAAAAAGGTTTGCAGTGTTTTCAAGCCTTGATGAATTTTATTATGGAAAACCGATTCAACAGTGGGTTGAAAGCGCCGGTTCTCTTGAAAGCTTCGTTAAAGCTAATTCTGAACTGTTCGAATCGGGCGCGCTAAGCCGCTTTGGCGTTTGTCATGACCCCGGATTACTCTACCGGGTTTTTGGAAGTGATGATTCTGTGGCATTCAAGGCTGCTTCAGAATCTGTTTCGCCGCCCGGTGCTTACAGCCGGCTTTATTCGCGTGGTGGGGTGTCGCCATGCCTTGGCCCTATGTATTGTGAAACCCCGGTAATTGTAGATTCGCATGTTTTCAGGGGTCCTGTTCAGACTGCATCGTATTTTTATAGGCGTGGAAATGCCCAGCCTCGTATTACCATGGGAAACACCGAGCTTGCGATGAATTCAAGTCTCAGAGTTCAACATGCCGCCGACAGTCTCGAAGGAAAAAATCCGGCCGATATGCTTGTAGACTGTGATTCTGCCCTTTATGCTTCTTTTATTCCTCAATGGCGGCCTGATTTTGTTTTTCTAAGAGAACTGGCCAGAAACAGAGGGATTTATATCGACGCAAAAGGCAAGGGTTTTTTCAACCAAAAGCCTGTCATGACTGATTACCACCCCGGCGAAGCTCGTCTTTATTCAGACAGTTATAAAGGGCCAAATTCTACAAAATATGAACAGGATGATCTCGACGAAAAATATGTCGTGCTTTCAAGCGAATTGCTCTATCAGGACTACAACAATATCGACTCGGCAAATTTGCAGGGAGCGCGTATCATATTTTCAGAACGCTCTGTTTATTTGCGTGGAGAAATTGGAGCAGACCTGATTATAGTTACTCCCGGGCACATTTTTATTACCGGCCCG
>SABV01000029.1 GCA_009928855.1 Erysipelotrichia bacterium
GGCACCCGAAAAGGCAGACAGTTACAACCACCGAGGTCAATACTTCGCCCGTAAGAGATTTCAATATGCTCCGGCACTTCCACACCGCGAGCCGAAAGAGCGCACATAGTGCCTCTAGAACAATACAAGGGCATCTGATGTTTTCCAAGGAGAACTCGAAGTCCTTTGACATGGTCTTCATGCTCATGAGTGACAAAAACTCCGGCGAGGTCTGAAAAACCAAGCCCTTTTTCATCTAGAAATTCCTTAATACGCTTACAGGAAAACCCTGCATCCAGAAGATAATACCGGCCGCCCAGTTCCAGAAGGGCAGAGTTACCCTTGCTGCCAGAGCCAACAAATGTAATTCCTATCAATTAGTTACCTGCTTGAATATGTTGATTTACTGAAACAATTATGCACTGTGCATTATAATTTTTCCATACTTTTTTGCAAAGTAAAGAACGACCCGGCAAGGTTGCACAAAATTCAGGCCGGCGGCTTAACGTCAAAGTCGCCACGCACCGCACGAAATGCTTTCGGAATATATGACGCGATTTCGCTGACAGACATGGCATCGGCTCCCAGCTCTGCTCTGGTTATTTCAGCGGCTTCTGAGAGAATATGAACGCCTGCAATAGCCGCATTTATATCTGAAACTCCCGTTGCAGCGAGCCCGGCAATGAGTCCCGAAAGAAGGTCTCCGGAGCCACCGCGAGCCAGACCACTATTAGGACGACTACTAACGTAAACCATGCCGCCAGGTTCTGCAATGACGGTAACCGCAGACTTCAAAACAACAACAACCCGGTTTTCAATAGCAAATTCACGGGCAACTGAAACCTGATTTGCCGACACGTTATCCACGGTTGTCTGGCACAAACGAGCCATTTCGCCGAGATGGGGCGTTATAATAAAGCGACCGGGCGCATTTTTCAGTATATTTGCATCAGAAATCAGGTTAAGCCCATCGGCATCAATTATGGCAACTCCTGCCCATTTTTCGAGTAATGTTCTGAGAGCGAGAGCCCGAATTTCGCTGCGCCCCCAACCAGGCCCGACCAGCATTGTTCTGAAACGTCCCGAAAGGTCTTCGGCTTTTTCAGGCGAAATTGAAAACCCTCCTTCAACGCAGGGCAGATAATTAACAATAACCTCCGGCAGTATCTGACAACTGCTTTTGCCTCTCAAACATTCAGGCTGAGCGAGAATTACCATCCCGGTTCCCGAGCGCAGCGCGCCATAAGAGGCCATGACACCGGCCCCCTGATACTCGCTGGAACCGGCTATAATGAGTAATTTGCCGGCACTGCCCTTATGCATACCGTCGTCTCTCACCGGAAGAAGGTTTGATACCAACGCCGGTGTTACCAGAAAATGAGAAGCGCCGGCGCTGGCACAAGAAACCGCCGGCATGCCAATATCGGCAACCCACACTTCGCCGGCCGCTTTTTTCCCGGGAAACACGAACAGCCCAAGTTTTGGAGTTCCGAGGGTGACGGTATAATCAGTCATAAAAATCGGATCAGAAACTTTACCGGTATTGGCGCAAAGCCCAGAAGGCAGATCAATACTGATTTTAGCAGCCCTGGTATCATTCATCGTCCTGATTATTTGGGCAGAAAAACCGGTAATATTGCCTTCTACACCCGTGCCATAAAGACAATCTATGAGGCATTCAGAAAACTCCATGGCAATTCTCAAACGATCCAGGTCCTGCTTTTCTTTTAATAAAACGGGGATAAGCCCTGTTCGCAACAGAATTTCGCAATTCACCTTTGCCTCTGGGGTCATTTCTTCGGGGGTGGCAGTGACAAAGACATGCACCGCAATATCATTGTTAAAAAGGTGACGAGCAATGACAAGACCATCGCCACCGTTGTTTCCCTTACCGCAAATGATGGTAAAACGTTTGCCCTTGAGCCCGCCAAGAATCTTTTCGATAGTAATGATTGATTTTATGCCGGCGTTCTCCATCAGCACAAGACCAGGAATTCCGACTTTTTCAATGGCGTGCCGATCAGCAGCGCGCATTTCATCAGCGGTAAAAAGCCTCATTTTGCCATCCTCCAATCAGGGATGGCTTATTATATCAGGGTCGCCGAAAAAACGCCAAAAGCTTAAAAATTGGCGCCGAGACCGATAATAAGGGGGCGGTAGTCAAAAAAATCATCATAACTGCTCTTGCCGTGAACGGCTGCATCGATCCAGAAACCTCGATGCGAAGAATAGCGCCAGCCAAGCGAAAAGACATCGCCGTTGTAATCAAGATAATACTGGCTGCGATAGCCGCGTTCGCCCGGTTTTCGCCCCGGAAATTCTGCTCCAATAAGCAGGCAAAGGGCATCAGGTTCCTTTTTATCGCGGTTATAACTACCATAATTAGCGACGCCACTACCCGGATTCCCGCCAAAGTTCCAGCCAAGGCCAAAACCGCCGAGAGTCAGATACATTGTATGATAGTTATTGGGATTTGTATCAAACACTGCGCCAAAAGCAAGCTCTGAGAACTCGCCTTCACCAACAGGGGGCAGTTTGACCTTGAAATTAATGGTCGGATCAGGGTCATTGGCATCGTTGCGAGAATCAATGGCTTTCTGAATGCCTGCTTCGAAATCTCGAAATGGTGAGAAACCAAAAGCCAGATGTGTCAGAGTGCCGTCTTCTGAAGTGGTTGGCGTGCGATACATTCTGGTATGCACTGCCAGTTCTATTTCTTTGGCGTCTATTGTTTTATGCGAAGGAACCTGGATAAAGCCGGAAGGCCCCTGTAGTGTCAAGCCTGCTTCAAGAGAAGAGACAATAAAAAGAAAACCGGCCAAAAGAACAAAAAAACCTGTGAATTTGCTAATCTTGAAGTTTATCGTCATGAGGTTTTACAAAACTCTTTTCTGATTCTGCCTGATCATCAATATTTTCGTTAACTGCACAATATTTTTTATGACAATCCCAGAAATTCTGGCAGTAGGTGCAGCAATTACGCATAGCCATATTACGCTCGCCCCGATACCAGTTAATTTTACAGTTCTGGTAATACTGGCAGCGCCAGCAACAATGCCAGGTAATTTTAAGAAAATTGCGACGTTTTATTTCTTCGATGATCAAAGCCATAGACATGAGATTTTTCTCAACCTGTGTGGCCTTCATCAACTCATTAAACTCGTCAATTTCTTCGTCAGTACCATAAAGGTTGACGACGAAAATTTCTTCAGCAAATACCGGCAGATATTCTTTGGTCATATTCAGTAAATTTCCGGGTAACGGGTTTCTTCCCAGACATTATCGGCAATTTCTTGTATTTATACGAGCAATTTTACCTGCATATTTCATTGTCGTCCAGCTATCAGATTTACACCAGCTCCGGTAAAAACCATAACAGATTTGCTGTCGGCCACAGGAAAAGCGCCAAGGATGCGATCTGCGGTGCGAAATGGTGCCGGCACAAAATTATTTTTTTCAAGAAAATAAAGAGACTCGCGCCCGGCAACCCAGAGAAATCCGTCAAAATTCAATGCCACCGGCTGATCACTTATAACACCGGTAAATTCAAGCTTTTCTGCAACAAATTCGAAAATTCTTCCGTCGTTAAGGGCAATATAAAGATTGTCGAGTTTTCCGGGAGTTACGGCAACCACTTTTGCACTGTCGATACTGCCTTTAAAAAATATAAGATTCCACTGACGCCCTGATTCGTGTAATAAAACACCGTTATCGACGACAACAAGATACCTGCCGTTAATTTTCCAGAGCGAGTGAAACTCCCCTTTAAAATCGCCCGGAATGCCAGACAATTCATTCATCTGACCATTACTGCATGTTTTTATAGAGCCGTCCGAAAAGAGCAACGACAGCGTATCGTCGGCTTCAACAAATACGTTTAAAAGCCCTGAAGTCTGGTCGCTGCCAAGAATTTCGACGGCGACGTCGCCATTGATTCTGAAAATTCCGATAGAAGCCCCATAAGCATAAGAGAAACTGGCGTTAGAGGCGAGAAAAGAATGACCTGATTTTTCGATTCCACGGATCTGAGACCAGTTTTCGCCGTCGTAGGCCCACACACCACGATTTTCTGTGGCCAGAAGATAGCGCGAATCGAACTTCAGGATGTCTGAAAAAATTGGTTTCTGAAGCTCAGATGGCAGGGAAACGCAGGGCTTGTCGCCAGGCGAAAAGCTTTCGCTCGCGGCAACGCTTTCTGTGAGGCGTATTTTATCGTCTGTCTCAAGCAGACCAAAATCGGGCAAGCGAGCGTATTGAAGCCTGGGAAGCGGCGGCATTGAAACAAATGGAAAAACCGGAGTAAATGTTCCGATCTCAGGAACCGGGCCATATCGGCGCCCCGCTATTTCGCCAACTGCCGGTGAAAAATAATAAAACATTATCGAATCAGTGTTAACTGCGGCAAGAAATGAATCACCGATGGCCAGAGCATGGCACTGAATAGCTGACAATCTATCCATGCGGCCTTTATTAAAACGGTAAACGCCTTCATCTGAAGCTATAAAAAGAATGTCTCCGGAAACGATCAGATCGTTGATGTAACCGGGCTTTCCGGCTGAAAGCATTGTCCAGACCCAGTTTCTGGAGTTGCGATAACCGACAACAACCCCTTGATCGGTGCCAACAAAAACATTGCGATCGGTGGTAACCATGCAGCGAAGGTGGCGACCAGCAAGAACCTGAAGGTTCAAGGGTTCAAAATTGCTGCCACGGCCAGTCAGAATTCCATCTTCATGCATTATCCACAGTTCATTACCGAGTCGCCCAAAATCTTTAATGGTATGCTTCTGGGTTCCAAGAACGAACAGTGCTGAATTTTCGTCGCCGCGCAGCATACCATGGCCGACAGTGCCAATAAGCAGATTGCCCTGCCCTGCTACTGCAAGCGAATTGACCAGTTTTACCGGAAGCTGTTTATCAAGGTAATATGGCTTCAGGATAGTATTTTCAAGCACATAAATACCAGGAAATCCGCCAACAATAAGCTTATTGGCATCAACCTTCACATCTCTGACAAAAAAGTCTTCGGGCAAATCCGCGCTGCGAGTAGCAAGACCCGAAACCGGGTCTAATATTGACAATCCTCCATCGCCACCAACATACAGCTTGTTGTCGAACCATTCAGCAACGGTTATAACTGAGTGCCCAGAAAAAGGCAGGTCTCTGACCCTGCTTACCTGGCCATTAAAAACACCCGGCCCGGGAATTTTTCTGGGGAGCAGAGTTCTACCTGGACTTACAACTATCAAACCATATAAAAAAACAGCAAACAGGGTGACAAAAAGCAACTCCGGGGTCATAGCCCAGCACCTGCTGCGCAAAAATTCATCTCGACCAGACAAGCGGGCCAGTTCTTCGGTAATGCTTACCAGAACCTGCTGCTCCTCAAGAGAGGCCTGAAGCCCCATGCGTTCTTCATTCTCGAACTGGCCAAGAATAAGAGCTCTCTGACGACGCAGACTTTTAAGCTGAACAGACAGCTTGCCAATTTCCCACCAGCGCACCGATTCATCTACAAACCAGAACATAACATCTATGGCGTAATGAATCCATTGGGCTACAAGGGTCGGATTTGATGCAGACTGGCGCGTATGCAAGGGTTCGCCACAATGTCGGCAAAACTCGACCATCGGAAAGTTCATTTCCCGGCAATGGGGGCATTGTAATGTCTTTTGTTCCATGTCTCTATTTTCAACCAGTGAAGTCCGGAAGTCAATTATCCCGAAAAGATTATTCTATCAAAGGTCATTTTGCCAGGAATGCAGAAAACATTCACCGGCCACAGGCCGCCCCAGAAAATCGGCAGCAATAGCAGAAAAAGCCTCAGGACTATCTGAAACATAGAACTGCTCGCACCCTCGGTGCGTTTCTTCTGTAGTGATGCGCCTTGCCTGCAGCATTTCTTTGACTTCCCTCGCAGTCTCGCTGGCAGAATCAACCAAAGCCGTACGGCCTTCAAAGAAGTCATTGATAAGAGGCTTTAGCAGAGGGTAATGAGTGCAGGCTAAAATAAGGGCACTAATCTGCAGTTTCTTAAAATCGCTAAGATACATTTCAAGGGCCAGACGGGCAATATCCGAATCAAGAAGATTTTCTTCGACAATTGGCACCAGCAAAGGGCAGGCACGCGCCACCAGCTTAAGGTTAACGCGAAGACGGCTGACCCTTTCCTGATACACGCCCGAGTTTATGGTGGCGCGAGTGCCTATTACGCCAATAGTGCCAGAACCAGCGCATTTTATGGCCGCCCGGACTCCAGGGTCAATCACACCAATGACCGGCAGAGAAGTTTCTGTTTTGAGCTTATTGAGCGCCAGCGCCGATGCAGTATTACAAGCCACCACAATCATTTTAACATTCTGCATTTCAAGAAAACCGGCTATTTCGGAAGAAAACTTCTGAATAACCTGAAGGGATTTGCCGCCATATGGCACCCTGGCTGTGTCTCCAAAATAAATAAGATTCTCTGATGGCAAAAGCTCTCTGATCTCTTTAAAAACGGTTAAACCACCAACGCCAGAGTCAAATACGCCAATTGGTCTGTTATCCATAATCATTTACTTTCTTTCGCGCCTGTGTTGATTTTGCCTTCAATAATAGCCTTGCGAAGCGTGGCAAGCTCTGCCATAAGATCTTCGCCCACAACCTTGAAACTCAACTGAAAATCAGTTAAACCGATTGCATTGTCGGCAAGACCATATGAGCGCTTTATATAATCTGGTTGACGCCCGTTGCAGATATTCGCCACGATATTTTCGACGACCAGGTCGACCCGCTTAAGCATGCTGGTAAGCACCAGCCCCGGAGCAAGCGAATCCTGGTTCATATCGACACCAATCACATAGGCCCGCGACTTAACAGCGGCCGAAATGACGCCAAGAGCAGAGGCGCCGGCGGCTGGGAAAATGACATCAGAGCCGGTTCTATAGATATCGAGCGCAATATCGTAAGCTTGACCGGCATTGCTGAAACCAGAAAAATTATCTGCCACATACCGTTCGACCACTTCAGTATTGCTGGCGGCATCGGTAGCACCGGCGCGATACCCTGTCGCAAACCTCTCAATAACGGGTATTTTAACACCACCGATAAAACCGATTCGCCCCGTTTTGCTGATTTTAGCAGCGAGATAGCCGCAAAGATAGGCACCTTCATCTTCTCGAAACGAAATACCCCTGATGTTTCCCTCGGATATATCAGAATCGATCACATAAAAATTGAGATCGGGCTGTTCAGAGGCTATTTTTCGTATTGCGTCATTAAAAGCGATGCCAACGGCAATTATAGCATCAAACTTTTGCCCGGCAAAAAAACGCAATGAAGCCTCTGGGTCCTGCATGGTCGATGGCTCGATAACTACCGCTTCTATATTATATTTTTTTTCTGCTTCCCTGAGTCCATCATAGGCGTAGTCATTAAAACCTTTATCATTAAGGCCGCGCGGTGTTATCATCAAACCGATGCGCTTTGATCCGATGGGGGCAACAGCAGTGTTTTTACTGCAGCACCCCTCGCAAAAAGCTATTATCAATAGACCCAGAATCAGAATTCCAGTGCAGAAAACTGATTTCGGGAAAAAAGACGGTTTTCTCTGCATGCCTTTGCCTCCCTTGCGTATTCTTCAGCGAGCTCAGGGCCAACCTGCGAAAGGTATGCCTGTCTGACTGCCTCCTGTGGGCTTTCAAAAGTTACTTTAATCTGGCCCGGCAATTTGTTCAATCGTTCTTTAAGATATTTTATTTTTCGTTTTATTTCAGTTGCAGGTGGCGCAGGCTGGTCGTGCCATGGCGTGTGTCGTTTTGGAACAAAAACAGAGAAAGCAGCTGAAATACTCGCGGATGTCGGCGCTCTGCGACATGCATGACTGATCAGTTCTATTGTAGCATCAAGATCGTCTTCAGTTTCTCCGGGAAGACAAGCGACAAAATACATTTTAAGATGCTCAAAACCATGCGCAAAAAGCTCTACCGTGCGCGAAATAAATCTTTCTTCATCCATGGGCTTACCCATAGCCTTGCGCAACCTTACACTTCCGGTTTCAGGAGCAAGGGTGAGCCCTGAAACTCCAGATTTTCTGAGCAAATTGAGAATAACCGGATTAAGCTTTTCCCATTTAACCGATGAATTACGAATTCTAATCTGGCGGTCAGAGAGCATTGCAAAAATTTCTTCAATCTGTGGGTGATCAAAAAGCGATGGAGCCACCAGACCAAGATCTCGGCAATCTGGATGTTGATCAAGCCAGTTACTGATAACACTTATATCTACGGGGCGAACGGGCGCATAAATTTCCCGTGCCAGGCAAAATGCGCAAACGCGCGGGCATCCGCGCATAACTTCAATAATATGAGCGCCCCCAAACGCATTTTTAGTCGAAACAATATGAGAATAGGCTGGCTGCTTATTAACATCGTGCATAAGCATTACAGGACTCATCGGCAGACCGGCCGCAGGCACCCACACGCCGGGTATTGAAGTCAGAGACATTGCTGACAAGCCTTCTTCGAGAAAACGCGTCAATACGGGAACGAGCGTAGTTTCGGCTTCGCCGGGAATCAGCGCATCAAAAATCAGAGACAGAGCAGGGGCATTTGAGGCTACGGCAGCGCCTCCGGCAATAAAAACAGGATGATGGCGATTTCGCTCAGAAGCCATTACCGGTATTCCGAGGGCGGCAAAAATGCCCGGAATCTTATCAAAATCGCCTTCGTAGCTGAAAGAAAACATCAACACATCGAAATCGCCCAATGGCCGGCCAGTTTCAAAAGAATAAAATGGCGAGTTAAGCGGCGATTCTGCTTCAAGTGCCGGAAAAAATCTTTCGAGCCCAATACCATGCACCGAGCCTGCAAGTCTGTGCACAGTCATAAAACCAAGATTGCTCATACCAAGGCCGTATAAATTTGGATAAACCAGCGCAACGCTGATGTTTCCGGCATAGTGAGGCGACAAATAGTATCGTTCAGAAGCTTTCAGTTCGGCGGTAAGAGACTCGTAACTATATCGGTGTTTCAGACCCAATGTGTTGCATCCATTATTGCCATAAGATACGAACCAGGGGAAGGCATAGTCTCCCCCTGGTTCGCATTATCAGCAGAACAGTTTTAAAATCAGATTTTTCTTCTTCTCAGGAAGGCAGGAACTTCGCGGTCATCAAGCGATGCATTATAAACGGGTGCATTAACAACCTGCTGCTGAGGGGCGTGATCCATAGAGCGATTCACGGTGCGCAGCTCATCTAGAATGCGTTTTTTCGGGTCGATCCCAGAACGTGCTTCTTCACCAAAACCGGTGGCGATAACAGTAATCTTGATTGTATCACCCATAGCTTCATTTACAGCATGACCATAAATAATGTTGGCTTCGGGGTCAACGACTTCCTGAACGATAGAACAGGCTTTGTTGACTTCATGAATGCCTAGATCCGGGCCAGCGGTGATGTTCATCAGAACGCCCTTGGCGCCCTGAATTGAAGATTCAAGCAGCGGACTGGAAATAGCCATCTGAGCAGCGGTGACCGCACGGTTTTCGCCTGAGGCTGTGCCGATACCCATCAAAGCAGAACCTGCCTGACTCATGATAGTTTTAACATCGGCAAAGTCGGTATTTATAAGGCCTGGAACAACGATAAGGTCGGAGATACCCTGAACGCCCTGGCGCAGAATATCGTCGGCGTATCCAAAAGCTTCGAGCATGGTTACGTTTTCTTGAGAAATCTGAAGAAGCTTGTCGTTCGGAATGACAATAATGGCATCAACACGGTCTTTGAGATTTTTAATACCAAGTTCAGCAGCATTTGAACGTTTTTTACCTTCAAAGGTGAATGGCTTTGTAACCACTGCTACTGTCAGGGCACCAATTTCACGCGCTATTTCAGCGACGATAGGTGCTGCACCGGTTCCGGTGCCACCACCCATACCGGCAGTAATGAAAACCATGTCGGCACCTTCAAGAACTTCGGCGATATGGTCTCTGTCTTCTTCGGCAGCCTTCTTACCGATTTCGTAATTAGCACCGGCACCTAGACCCTTGGTGAGTTTATCACCCAACTGAATCTTCACTTTAGCATTAGAATTTGTTAAAGCCTGTGCATCAGTGTTAGCTGCTATGAACTCAACACCTGCCAGATTTGCTTCGATCATCCTGTTAACGGCATTCATTCCGCCGCCACCAACGCCAATTACCTTAATTTCAGCATTTTCTGCTGCTGCCTGGTTAAAATCAAACACCATGCTCGCCTCCTTATTGTCTGTTCTGCCTTATGGCAAATACTGCATTCTCTTTATTTAATCAGTAAAGAATTTTTTCAAGACTGACTGAATTCTTTCAATTATACCACCAAGTGCACCGCTTTCTCTAGTGGGTGTGCGATAATTTTGTGCGCCATACCTGATGAGCCCCAGCGCGGTTGAAAACTTGGGATTGCGCACCTGTTCACGGAGACCGGTTATATCAACAGGCAAACCCCGTCTGACAGGAAGTCCCAGGATTTCTTCGGCTAATTCGGGGCACCCGTTCATAAGAGAACTACCCCCGGTAAGCACTACGCCAGCCGGAATCATGTCGAGAGCAACATGTTTTTCAATCTGGGCCTTAACTTCGTAAAAAATTTCTTCCATTCTCGGCTCGATTATTTCAGCCAAAAATCTCTGGGGATACTGCCTGGTGCGCTCTCCACCGGCGACAAGCACATCGATCATCATGTGTTCGTCAACAAGATCTGACCGTGCAACACCAGAATTTATCTTTAATTCTTCGGCTGCCACAGTAGAAGTTTTTAAACCAACGGCGATATCATTAGTAACAAGCCGTCCACCAACGTCGATGCTGTGTGAATGTATAACATGCCCGTTCTGAAAAATAATCAGATCCGTTGTGCCACCGCCAATATCCACAAGCACAACGCCAAGTTTTTTTTCGTCATCTGAAAGCACGGCCATACTCGAAGCATATTGTTGCAGCACCACATCATCGACCTTAAGTTTTGCCATTGCACAGCATTTCATTATATTCTGCATAGCAGTAACTGCACCGGTAACGATATGAACCTGAGCTTCCAGTCTTCCGCCTACCATACCCAACGGGTTGTTGATATCTTTCTGTTCGTCCACAACAAATTCGCGCGGCAAAATATGAATTATATCCTGGTGCGGGGGTATTGAAACAGCTGTTTTAGCATTTTCAACAGCACGGTCAATGTCTTCTGAGGTAATCTCCTGGTTGTTACCCTTGATGGCTACTATCCCCTGGCTGTTCATTGAGCAGATATGTGCGCCGGCAATACCGACATAAACATTATCGATAATGACATCAGCAGACTTTTCGGCCTCTTCAACCGCGTCTATGATCGCCTGAGTAGTGCGCTCAATGTCAACTATAGCGCCTTTTTTAACGCCATCACCAGAAGAAGCCTGCCCAACGCCAAGCACACTTATGGTGCGCCCCGCCTGGAGCTCACCAATAACAGCGCAAACCTTGGTAGTGCCTATATCTAGGCCAACAATTACATCATTCACCGGCCGTTGGACCCCTGTTCCCTTTTGGTAGCACCAGTATTTTTTCTCGGACGAACGACAATTTCACTTGGTGCCCTCATATCGAGGTAGAATGGTTCTACATTATTCTTTCTAAGATTGTCAAGAAGTGCACGCAAAAAATCATAACGATTTTTAAAATCTTCAAGGCTTTTAGGGAACACCTTTTCCCCGCTAGTCAGTATCAAATAAGGATTTTGCGCATTTAAAAAATTTATTTCAGAAATATTTTCGAGGATACGCGAACCCAAGCTTTTTACCCAGTTGCGTGCAACATAATAACCGTCATTTCCGACGAGAGAATCTCCGGAACGGCTGGTTCGTAAATCCAGGCCGGTAATTATCGGCAACTGTTTTTCACCCATTCCCTCTGTGCTGACAATAATCCCATCATCTGCTATTTCATAAAAAGCAATGCCAACTTTTGCATAGAGAACAGGAACACGCTCAGTAACCGCAATCCTGAGGCTATACAGGCCATCCAGATCAATAGAGGCATCCTTTATCAGTGGTTCTACGAGAAGCCTCTGGCGTATTGCCTCGCGATCGATGGAAAATATATTCAAAGCCGGTGCAATACCGGCCATTTTTAAAATATAATCACGATCCAGGGTTAAATTGCCAACTACTTCAAGTTTTTTGATTTCAAAATAGGCTGTAGCAAAAAAAAGATGTCGCAGCTGCGTTATCGAAAGATAGCAAAGCCCCGTGATTAAAAGAACAAAACCCATCATTTTTGCCGGGCGCACAAGTCTGGCAAAGGTATAAAGCCGGGCACGATAAAACTTGTGACGCAGTTTATCCTTTGCTGAGTCAGACAGCCCCTGTTTCGGCGGCTGTCTGTATGCACGGTTCGTTCTATTCAAATAATCAGACAAGCGGATTCAACTCCAGAAAACTAAGCCTGATAGTATCATCAGCAGGGTAAACTTACAAGCCCACGACAAAAACCTGTCTGGAGGGCACGAAGTATTTTAAACAGTCAGGATTTCGGCAACAACGCAGCGATCTGCGCAAAAATTCTTTCTTCTACATCCGCCGGGCGACTTTTTTCCATGGCGTCAGACATTTTTGCGAGAATAGCCGGATTTTGTAATTTTTCAATGCGCGCAGCAAGAGATTCTCCGTTTAAATCACAGTCAAGCAGAAGCTCCGCAGCGCCAAGTTTTTCGAGAACCCTGGCATTCTTTTCCTGGTGATTGTCTGTCGCGAACGGAAAGGGCACCAGAATTGCCGGTTTACGGCACACTGCTATTTCGGCCAGGATCGTTGCACCAGCGCGCGAAACAAGAATATCAGCTACTGCAAAAGCCTCACGCATTTCGTGCAGATATGGCAACAAAGTATAATTAGGGGGCATCTGGCCGACTTCAGACTTAACCATCTCGTAATCACGTTCTCCCGAAATGTGCAGAAGTCTGACACTGGGATGCGCAAGGAGCCATTCTTTAACAAGCTCAACGCAGGCAAAATTAATAGACAAAGCGCCTCTTGAGCCACCAACCGCCAGAACTACAAATTCGCCGGGCGCTTTGCTGAATTTTGTCGAAACAGGCAACCCCTCCAAGAAGGCCGATCTAACGGGGTTTCCGGTCACAACAACGCGCTTGCCATCTTCTTTGGCAGCAGACTCATAAGTAAGAAGAACCCGGGCAGCCGAACCGGCGAAGATTCTGTTTGTAACCCCCATTGCTGCATTCTGCTCGTGCATTATGGCCGAAATTCCCAGCAATCTGGCCGCCGCCAGAACAGGGAAAGCGACAAAACCACCTGTGGTGATGACAACATCCGGTCTGAAGGTTTTCAGGTGACGCCACGCATCAACAACTCCGGCAAGATTGACAAAAGGAAACGATAACCACTTTAAACTCGGAGATCTAGGCATGCCCTGAGCTCTCACACCCATGAAAGTGATGTCTTTTTCACGGGAAACAATTTTTTCTTCCATGCCACCGGTTACGCCTACGTAACCGCTGACAAAGCTGTATTTTTTCTGCAAAATTTCTCTGATTGCAAGGGCCGGGTAAATATGACCACCCGTGCCACCACCGCTGAAAATGATCCGCATAAATTATGTTCTCCTGGAACCCACAGAAGGTTCGGCGAACTGGCCTGAAAAAGGCGCGACTTTCCGCTCCTCAAAAGCGTAACGACTCGCGCCGTAACGCGACACATTAAGCAGAATTCCGACACCGACCGCCAGAAAAAGCAGACTTGAACCACCATAGCTGATAAACGGAAGAGTTATGCCAGTGGTTGGCAAAAGACTTAAAACAACACCAATATTAACAATAACCTGCAACCCGATGATTGCGGTAATCCCAGATGCAAGAAGAAAGCCAAAATTATCTGGAGCACGCATCGCGATATAAATTCCGCGCCACAGCAGGGCAAAAAACATCAGCAACACGACCACACCGCCAATTAAACCAAGCTCCTCACAAATGATGGCAAAGATAAAATCTGTGTGTCGTTCTGGCAGAATAAAAAACTTCTGCCGACTCTGCCCGAGCCCAAGGCCCCAGAATCCTCCTGAGCCGATGGCGATAAGAGATTGGATAATGTGATACCCACTGGTTTTTGAATTTTCCCATGGATCGATAAAAGCCCAGAATCTACGCATACGGTAACCTGCCTGAAAAATCAAAGCAACAATAAGCACCATACCGCCCGCAGCAAGGCCGGCAATATTGGCAAGCGCTCCATTACCGAGAAAATAAAGAGTCAGATAAGTGCCGCCAATAAGTGTTGCTGTAGACAGGTTTGGCTCTTTGTAAATCAGCACAAATAAAACGCCGGCCACTATTAGATCAGGCAAAAGCCCGTAAAGAAAACTTTTTATACGATCTTGACGAATCGAGATCGAATGCGCCATGTAAATTACAAAACATAATTTAGCCAGTTCTGAAGGCTGAAAGCCTATACCGCCAAATCTCAACCAGCGTTTCGCACCGCCGATATCACGGGCAACACCCGGCACCAGAACAAGAATAAGCAGAAAAATTGCAACACCAAGAAGAGGCACAGCAAGCTTTTCAAGCTTCTGGTAAGGCACATGCGAAAAACCAATCATGGCCAACAAACCTATTATCACCCACATAAGCTGGCGCTTAAAATAATACAGGCCGTCTGACATGGTAGCCAGAGAAGTAACTGAACTGGCCGAGTAAACCATGATCAGCCCCAGCCCCATCAAAGCAACAACAACGAACAGCAAAATGTGGTCAAAATGGCGATTTTTAATCATCTTGTTCGCAACGCTTTTACCAGTTCTCTAAATTTCTCGCCACGAACTTCAAAATTTGGAAACAGATCATAACTGCTGCAAGCCGGCGAAAGTAAAACAGTGTCGCCCGCCTGAGCCCATTCGTAAGCTATTTCTACCGCCTGTTCAAATGAAGCAGCAACCTTAAGCGGAACCAGGCCCTCGAGAGCAGACCTGAATCTTGATCTGGCCTCGCCATAAAGCACAACACCTTTTGTCATGGTTCGCGCCGCTGTAGCCCATTCTCCGAGGTCAGTGCCCTTGTCCCGTCCACCCGCAATAAGAATTTGTGGCTGCCGGCAAGCTCGCATGGCAATTACAGAAGCAGCACAGTTTGTGCCCTTTGAGTCATTGATAAAAGTTACTCCGCACAATTCTCTGACCCATTCAAGGCGATGCTCAACCCCCGGAAACTCTTTAACCACAGATTCAAGGCAATCTGAGGGCACCCCTTCTAGAATTGCAGCAAGAGCAGCGCACATAATGTTTTCGAGATTATGACGCCCAATAATACGCACAGAAGAAACAGGAAACAGCGAATGCTGTGAGCCTTCAGCAGAAGTATAAATAAAATTCTGATCTTTTATCGTCACAGATGGAAAGCGTCCTTCAGTGCTCCAGCCGAACCATGCAACTTTACAGGGTGCCACATCAGCCATTTCGTGCATTGCTGACTGGTCGGCATTTAAAATAAGCCAGCTTTCGGGCTTCATATTAAGGGCAATGCGCTTTTTCGCGTTGATATAAGCCTTATAACTGGGGTAACGATCGAGATGATTTTCAAAAAAATTTGTAATAATTGCGATATCCGGGGCAAACTCAGAAATGGTCTCAAGCTGAAAACTACTGACTTCAAGCACCTGAATCGACGCATCAGTGGTTTTAGTTGCAAACTCCATCATCGGAATACCAATATTCCCGCCAAGAAAAACATTGTCTTTGAACTGCTTACGGCAAAATTCTGCAAGCAGGGTGGTGGTAGTTGTTTTGCCGTTGCTTCCTGTTACCACAAGCCTGCGGCCATGAGAGAGGCGGTAGGCAATCTCTATTTCTGAATAAACAGAAATGCCGCGGGCAGCGGCTTCAACCAGTATCGGGATATCTGTTCTGACGCCCGGGCTGAGAACAATCAAGTCGGCGTCAAGCACACGCGCCGTGTGCCCCCCGGCCTCGAATTCTATCTGACCGGTAAGATTCTCACGGTCAAGAGTCTGCCGAAGTTTTTCTTCACTTTGTATGTCCGAAATAAAAACTCGGGCACCACATTTTATTAAACTTCTAGCAGCCGACAAGCCACTTTTGGCTGCTCCGATTATACTGATCGCCATTCCTGAAACATTCATCAGTTTGCCTCTGATCCAATAAATTTCAGGGGAATAATAGCACAGTGTGCATCAAACAACAATTTTCTGTTTGATTTTTCGCGGAGTCGAATTTTGTTCTTCTGCCAGACGAACCGTTTCGTCGAATTCAACCCGTTCGACAATACTGCCATCAGACTCAGTGATTTTTTTGCCAGCCAACTCACCGGCAGGGGTTTTTACTTTCACTGTTTCTCTCGGAAGAAGAGAGCGTTCAACAGCGTTGCGCCGCACACCGAGGGTCGGCAGAAGGTCAAAAATTTTCTTTTCCAGGGTCTCTGCGTCTTCAATAGCAGCCATAACCTGCAACTGATTTCCGGGGCGGCCTTTTTTCATCAGCAGGGGAATCAGGCAAGCGTCATATGCGCCGTTTTTCATAAGTTCAGAGAGAGCGTGACCGAGCTCTTCTCCGGTGGCATTATCTATATTTGTCGTTAATAGCACTACCGAATCAGAGTTTTTTTTTACCGGTTCAGAATCAGAGAGAAAAGCTCTGAGAAAGTTTGCCTGACCAATCTTACGACTGCCATGACCGTGCCCAACTCTGGTGTATGATTGCAAACCTGAGACAGATTGCGCACCAACGCCCTTTAAAATTGCTGCCCCTGTAGGTGTAGTAAGCTCAAAACTTATCAGGTGATCGAAAATTACCTGGTATCCTTTCAGCAAAAGCGCAGTTGCCGGAGCCGGCACAGGCATAATACCGTGAGCACATGCGACAGTGCCAGAACCGAGATGCACGGGTGAAACTTTTACTTCATTCACACGCAAATCATCAAGACAGATAGCGACCCCGACAATATCGGCAATACTGTCACGGGCACCAACTTCATGAAAATGCACTTCATCGACACTTTTTTTATGAACAAGAGCTTCTGCTTCTGCAAGCACCTTAAAACAGCTCAATGCAATATTGCGGGCAGTCAGGCTAATATTCGCCTGTTCGACAAGTTTGCAAATTTCTTTAAGACCACGATGCGGAGCATGAGCATGAGCATGCGAAGCAGCATCATGACTGGGTTCATGATCAACAGAGTGACCAGCATGCGTCTCTTCGTGGCTATGAGCCAGGTGCTCATGATGTTCGTGGAAATCGTGCGGGTCATGGTCGAGCCCATCATGTTCATGACAATGAGTGTGCGCCAATGGGCCACTACAGCTGTGAGAATGAGCATGTTCATCATCAACCGTATTAAAATAAATACCACGAATACCATCTACAACGCGCTCTTCAACCAACAGACCTATTTTACCCTCTTCAAATGGTATCGATTCGAGGCCGCTTACAAGCTTATCGCGGCTGGCACCCAGATCAAGTAATGAAGCAACCGCCATATTTCCCGCAATACCGCTGAAACAGTCCCAATAAAGAATTGTCATTTTTTTACTCCCCTCAAGATTCTTACCGCTGCAGCTGCAGCACCAAAACCATTATCGATATTAACCGTCGTGATACCGGCAGAGCATGAATTCAACATTCCAAGAAGAGCTGCAATACCGTTAAAGCTCGCACCATAACCGACAGAAGTTGGCACAGCAATAACCGGGCAGCCAACAAGCCCCCCAACTACACTCGGCAACGCGCCTTCCATACCGGCTACCACAATTACGGCGTCAGCATCTCTAAATTTGTCTACGCGCCCCAACAGACGATGAATACCGGCAACGCCGACATCATAGACTCTTTCAGAAACGAATCCGCAAAATTCAAGAGTCAAAGCAGCTTCTTCAGCAACCGGAACATCAGAAGTGCCGGCAGCAATAACCGCGACCCTGCCCCATGGGTTTATTATCACTTCTTCACGGGCCCAGGCAAGCGAAGCCTGGCGGTTTATGGTCGCTGCAGAACATTTTTGTTCAAGCAGCTGCATGGTTGGCTCACCGCATCTTGTTGCCAGAGCCTTGCCTGTAGTTTCATAGAGTTTAATAAAAATCTCGCAGACTTGCTGCGGTGTTTTGGAAGCCGCATAGATAGCCTCAGGAAAGCCGATACGTTCTTCTCTGCCGATATCAAGAATTGCGTCAGCGGTTTTTGCCTCGGCATCAAAACTTTTTTTATCTGCAAACGTCGAAGGGAGTCTTCTTGCAGCCTCGCTGGTCGTAATCAGGCCGTTTTTATAATCTTCAAGCACTCTTATAATATTCAGATCAAGCGTTTCCATTGTATTTTTCCTGTGAGTCTGTTGCAGAAGTATCTCTATCAGACGAAGATTGCAGAGCCAGAAGGTCAGATTTGCGGTGCCCGGCAATAAAGACAAGCATACCCAGAATTACCGCGAACCACAGGGTCACCGCACGAATAAGAAAGGTAGCAGAAACAGCAACTGTGCCTGGCACGGCTACATATAAGAAAAACATGCTCATTGCGCCTTCGGTGACGAGAAGACCACCAGGCAGAAATGACAGTGCGCCAGCAATAGAGCCAAATGCGTGTGCAAAAATCGATATGGCCAGCAAATTAGGCATGTCGAGTCCCATCGCCCTGAAGATAAGGTAAAGAGCCACCCCTTCCCCTGCCCAGGAAACAGCACTGACAGGTACTGAAATCGCAAGTGACCGCAACGATAACAGACTGCTGGTGCTCGCCTGAATTGCTCTTACCGGGCTCTGAAACCGATGAAGTATCTCATACCTGCCCAGAAAACGATCGATAGCAGCCCAAAAACGAGGGCGAGTCATCCCCCAGACACCGGCAAAAATAATGATGCCCGTAATCAGCAAAGTATTACCGCCAAATGCAAATCTCGAAAAACCGAGGGCACAAAGAATCAGAAGGCCAATCAGATCGGTAAGTCTCTCGGCCATTACAATTGGCGCAGTCCTCGATACGGCGATTCCAAGGCGGGTCTTTAAAAGAAACGACTTAACAACTTCACCAAGTTTAGCCGGGCTCAAAACCATGGTGAAAGCCGAAAAAAACACCCACAAATTCAGCCTTAAAGGCACTTCAATATTCAATAGTCGCAAAAAATAATTCCATTTGGCAAATCTCAATACGTAGTTAAACAGAACTGAGGCAATTATCAAAGCAAGCCAGCCAGGCGAAACAGAAATAATAAGTTGCAATACCTGCCTGTAATCTGACAACAACGTTGCAACGGTTATAAATACGATACCAACGACAGCAAGCCAGACAAGCAGGCGAAAAACAAGCAATGGTATTGAAATCTCTTTTTTCACAGTCTTATTTTTCCATATCAGCCGGATAATTTCAAATGCAAAAAAAATCAGAGCACATAAAAACAGCTCTGATTTGTTCTGAAAGTCGCTTAAATATTAATGGCGGTTATAATAATCATTCATGGCCTTTTCGGTAAGGCGATTCAGGGTTTCTTCGTCACGCTCATCTGAATCAAGAAGTGGCGAAAGCACATCGAGCCTGTCAATGCGCGTCTTAGGAGACACTACTTTAACGCCGGTCTGAATGCCACCCGAGAGTTCAGATTGAACTGTTGAAATCGTCTTGCTGGTAAGCGTTTTCTTGAGAAAATCGACGATTTTATTGAGGTTTGGCGCGGCGCCATCATCATATTTTGCTTTTTCGAGACCTGAAGCCAGAAGCTCTGACTTGGCAAGAGTCTGCCAACTGCTTCCGTAAGTCTCGAAAGTTTTTGTATTGGCTTCTTCAAGAACAGAATTCAACTGACTGTCGATCTGCTGTTCAGTATAACCCTCTGATCGGAGCTGATTAAGACGCATATTCACATATTCGTTTCTGAAAGAGGTAGGTTTAACCATAGCTGCAGAGGCGTAAGCCTGCCGAACAACGTTGTCGATCTCGGCCTGCTTTAAATCGGTGACGCTGCCGCCCTTAATTCGAGCAACCAGAGAGGCACCATCTCCGCCCTTGTATTCGGTCTTCATAACTTCAACACCGTTGTCATCAGTGACGATAACATATTTTTTGCCGTCATCGCCCTTCTCAACCTTACCGACAAGATTGGTATTCTGGCGTTTGAGCTTCTCTTCCATTTCAGCCAGTTTCAGCGCATTGGCTCTGGCGGCATCATCATAACCCTTCGCAACAGCAAGAGAGGCTTTATCTCGCAATTCTTGAGTTGATAAATCTGCGTTCTGGGGGTCTTTCTGAAGTTCCTTCATCTTGAAATCGACGTAAGCTTCACGGCCCAGAGCTCTGGCAAGTTCAGACTGGCGAGCATACTCAATATCAGAAGAAACCTTCTGCGTAATTGCATCAATACGCTGCTTGTTCTCAGGCAAACCCTGCGCATTGCTGGCCTCGATCTTGGCTTGTTGGTATTCACTGCGAAGAGTGTTAACTTCTTCGGCATAATCTCTCAAAGCCTGGGTATATTCCTTTTTTGTTGCAAAATCTTCTCGAGCAGGCTGCGAAGCTTTTTTTAGTTCAAGCCGCTGCCTTATTTCGGCAGCTTTCTGCCACTCTGAGTTTTCTTCTTCGTAAGCCTGCTGAATTTTTTGACGTTTCTGGGATGGCAGATCCCATAGGCGGGTTTTAGCCATTGATGTGCCCACAACCGCAACCTGCGTAGCAGCATTGTTAAGCATAGCCGATTTACCCGCGTCAGAAAGGCTGATGCCCTTATATGCCTCTTCAAGATCAGCGATTTTTCCGTCATAATAAACCCAGGCTGCCGAATCTTTTTCGTATTTGCTTTGAAGCAGTCTGTTGTATTCAATCTGGTTGAGAATTTCTTTTTTGTCTACCGCCGCGCTGGCAGCACCTGTTGCAAACGCAAACGGGTTACTGATAACTGCGTTTGAAATAAGATTGGCCTGCGCAGTACTGCCAAAAAGCTTACTTGAAGCTATTTTAGCCCAATCCGCTTCGGCACCGAGTCGCCCGGCAATACCGCCAAGAACCCCTGAAATGCCGGCTGAAACGAGAGCCTTTCTTTCGTCTTTTCTGAAGTTGTCCCAGGTGTATTTTTCTTTGGTAATTGTGTCGAGCTCTTTGAGTGCAACGACAAGCTTCTGCTGGTCTTCTTCGCTCGGGTTTTTTACAGCCGACAATTTTTCTATCTGTGTTTTCAGCTCTGCTTCGCGCTCGTCATAGTTGTAGTAATGATCATACCAGAGATTAGTAACAGCACCCTTGGTGACATTAGAAACCGTGCTGCCAAGGTAACTTACAACGCCTGCTTTTGCAGCAGTCTGAACAATAGTCTTAACAGTCAACGGCCCGACAGCCTGCACCATACCTGCAGTGAGCATATTAAACGGAGCCATGGCTCCGCTGATAGCGGCCTGGATACTAACTTCGCGCAGAATTTTGTCCATGCTCTTTTTTTCGTCTTCAGACCGGAATGAGTTTTTTCGCTGCTCGTAAGCAAAAGTAATTGCAGCCGAAGACACGGCGCCAATAGCAACTGCCCCGACAACGACCCATGCCAGCGGACAAACAACAGCCGCAGAAAAAGCCATTACGGCAAGAGTCGGAAGCAGAGCCTTGCCAATTGACCAGGCAATTTCCTCCACCTTACTCATTTCACGCTTAGCAGCGGCTTCTGCTGCCGATGCAGCAGCATCAGCGCCGGCATCGGCCTCATGTGGCACTGCCTTAATAGCAGAACCAGAAGGCGAGGCAACCGCCATGGGGTTGTCTTTATCGATATTGATTTTTGATTCGACGAAAGGCTTTGCGGTCGCCGCCTGAGCTGCTGACATTGCCCCCCAGAAACCCGGGCTGAAACCAAGCATCGAAATTATAAGAACAAGGCCTGTCAGGCGCTGAAAAATACTTTTTCCCCGTATTTTGCTTGTCAGATTCATAAGCTTCTCCAGAAACATGGTTTTACAGAAAATACCGATTAACGATAATTATACTGAGTTTAATGTTTAAAGTTTATCAGAAACTATCCGTAAGCGGTAGTATATGAAGTGCTGATAGCGTACACAAATTGTTCTTTGCCTCGGTTAGCCGCATCCATGTTATTATCTGGAACAAAAAAAAGAAAGCGTAAAGAAAACACAATGACCAAAACACAAAAACACTCACAGCCCGGCCGTTTTCTTGCAGCGTTTTACCTCTGCTTCACAGTAGTGGCATTTTCTTCTATAGAAACCATGATAAACCCCATACGCAATGAGATAGCGCCAATGCTGATAAACTTCTGGCGTTTCTTTATCGGCACCGCAATATTGCTTCCAACTCTTATTGTTTTTAAGCGACACCAGATACGGCAGATGACCAGAGAAGACCTGAGAGATTTAAGTCTTATCGGATTTTTGAATATTTTTCTGTCAATGGGTGCCTTCGCTCTCTGCGTTAAATATTCAAAAGCTTCAACGGCAGCGATCCTTATTTCGGCAAATCCACTGGCCACCAATTTTTTCTCATGGCTCATTCTCAAAGAAAAAATGACTGGAAAACGTATTATAGCATTGTCACTCGGCCTGCTGGGAATCATCGCTCTGACCTTAAGAGCAGACACTGCAGTCGACACCCCGACCGGCATAGCAGCAGGTATAGTTGCCATGACAGGTTTCGGGCTCTACACCGTACTCTCGAAAAAACTAATAGAGAAGCATGGTAGTCTGACTGTAACGGTTACAAGCTGTTTGCCGGCTCTGATAATGTATTTTCCGGTTTTGTATATTTTTGATATTGGCTTCTGGCCGCCTGAACACACATGGCCCAATATTTTGGGCGCAGGCATAATCGGCACCGGGCTTGGCTATCTCACATTCATGAAATCACTCGAATTTCTTTCAGCAGGCAAAGCCAGCTATCTTTTCTTTTTCAAGCCACCTGTGGCAATGCTGTTTGCCTGGTTTTTTCTTAAAGAACAGATGTCTGGCTCTGCCGTAGCAGGCACAATGCTGATAATGGCCGGAATTTTAACCGAAATTAAAAGAGCCGGCCCAAAGCCTGAAGCAGCAGCTCAATAATTGATAACCATAAAACGTCCGCTGAGCGCCCGCACCTCTTTCATCGTCAGGGCACGGCTGCGATAGCGAAATTCTCGAAAATCCTTCATCTGATTTTCAGAGAA
>SABV01000285.1 GCA_009928855.1 Erysipelotrichia bacterium
TTTTTTCGTTTTTATCTGTCATATTCAGCCTTCTGCTGGTTGTTTCTGCGATTTTTCGAGCAACTGAAGCAATGCCTGGCGCTTGATCAGTTCGGGGTTGGTCGGGTTATCCCGCGCAACCAGTGAAAGAAGGCTTGTCGCCACTTTAATGTTGCCCTGCCGGGTGAGTTCGTCAAGCAGAGGCAAATTAGCCTCTACTGAAGCTGGCTGGGCAGTGAGATCCCTTTTGCTGGTCCCATCGGGTGCCGTGAGTTCCAGGCCGCATTTGGGGCAGAAAAATTCATGCGGTCTGCATAGATTATGGCATTCTGCACAATAAAACGTAGATTTGGCAACCCAGACGAGTGGTTTTTGTATGATTCTGGTGCCAGAAATAAAGCCTGGAGCTTCTTCGTGAATGATTATGTTATCGGGCAGACAGTCGCTTTTAAAGGATTTGGCTGCTTTATGTATTTTGGCGTCGAAGATCTGGCCGATGCTTGGTATTTTTTGAATTGCATTGTTTTTCTCGAGAAGAGTGATTGATTCGCGCGATCGCATATACAGATCACGATTTTCGAGACTGTGCGCAAGCCTGTTCGATGTCGTTGCAAGCGTTTCGAAGAGAAAAACACATTCTTCCGGTGTAAAGGCAAAGTTTCCCGGGCTGGCATTGGTTTCTTTTGCTTTAATAAGGCCTTTCAGAGTGGCCTCAAGATCGATTACCCTGCGTTCCAGTTGTTCTTTTGCCTGCAGAAGGGCTGTTGGAGTGTTTGTTGCTTTTTCTTCCCTGGTTTTTTCAAGCTCGGTTCGTGATTCTTCCAGGGAGGCTTCGAGAAATTTGATTTTGGCCTCGGCAGCGGCGAGATTGTTGCGAAACAACTCGCTATCTGGCATAAAGTGCGATGGCTGGGGGTTGCCACTGAGCATTTTGAGCTTGAGAGAGGCATTTTCCTCTTTGAGTGCGTCAAGCTCGTGAAGCTTTCTTTCAAGAGTGGCCATGTCTGATGTATCAAATTTGATGGCCTGTGTGAGCAGACCCTTCGTTTTTGTCAACTCTATGTCTTTGTTTTGCAGGGCCTGACGCAGCTGATTGTTTATTTCTGAATATTTGCCCAGCTGTGATTCGAGGTGGGCAATTTCATTGTTGAGTTTAGTCAACTGCTTGCTATCTACGCCTGCCACCGCATTTTTTTTAGCCGACTCAAGTTCAGACTCGAGCTGTTTTATCGTTTTTTCAAGTTGAGTTGTATTCGCCTGATTGTTGTTGATGCCGAGTTTGGCGAGATTTTCGCCCAGTTCCTGGCTTTTTTTCATCTCAAGAAACAGAGACTCTTCAAGCTTGGCATTGGTCTGTTTTAAACTGTGAAGCTCTTTTTCGAGGGACTGATAATCTTCGGTGACCCTCGGGTCTTGAAATGCCGCACCTTCAAGCTGCACAATCGCAGACCTGAGCGAAAATGTCATGCTCTGGATCTGTTTGCGGATTTCTTCGCGGTTTTCTTTGGCCATCAACGATGGAATCTGGCCTTTTAGAAAGACCAGCAGATTCCTGACGATATCTTCAAAAGCTTGGTATTTCAAGATTTAGTTCCGATTTGTTAGGGTTATTTTTATCTCTGAGATTACTTTAAAACTTGTGTCTTTTCAAGTCTGAATTTATTTGTCAGCTTTTTTTAGTTTGTAAACGAGCCAGGATATAAGATATGCCGCGCTGGTCATGCAAAAAATCATGCTCAGGTCATTTGCCAGTGAAACCTTTTCAAGATCCAGAAACATGGTTTTGCGCAGCCCTGAGAATATATAGGTTGAGGGAAACAACGGAGCTATTTTTCGCACTGTCTCGCTTGTGTGTTGCAGACTCGGGACTATCTGAAAGAACAGAAACAGCATCGTGCCTATTGCATTTACTGAGGCTTGCGTTTGCGCTACCCGTGCAACTACCAGACCTATGAATATAGTCATCAAAACGCCCATGCCTGCGATGAGGGCGAGGCTGGCAATATTGTTTCCCCATTTGCCGTTTACTGTAAGCATGATGCAGATAGTTGCAAGGGCCAGACAGAAGCTGAAGAGGGTTTTTCCCAGTATGAATTCAGAGGTTTTGAGCGGCGTGAGAAAAATAGCATTCAGAGTGCCTTTTTCGCGTTCTTCGACGATAGACATGGGCAGGGCCAAAAAACCAACCATGCCCATTGCCATTACAATCAGTATCGGAAAAATACTGTCGGCAGCAGCGCTGGATATGCTGCTACTACCCGCTACCGGTAATAATTCGAATTTAAATGGCAGGGGAGGCGGGTTAAGACCGAGTTGCTCTCTTATTTCTTTTTCAAAGGTGGCTCTAAGTGTTTCTACTCCGAAGTCAGGGATGTGCGGAGGATAGAGCATGGTGATACCCTGTGGGTGTTTTTTGGGCGATTTGTTCGAAATAATTTCGGGTAAAATAATGCCAAACCTTATCTTGCCTTCCAGTATTGCAGATTCAAGATCATGTTTGTTCTGGTAGAAGACTATTTTTCCACTCAGGCCTTTTTTGGTAAGGCTTTCGATCATGGGTTGTTGGGGACTGCTTATAACACCGATCTCTGGAAGAGTTGAGGTTGATTTGCTTCCGGAAAGGACATTGCTGAACAGAAGTGAGAGTATGATGGGAGTCAAAAACATCAGGATCATGTGGTAATTGCGCATTCCATCGAGCAGATCTTTTTTGAAAATTGCGATAATGGTTTTGTGATTCATTTGGTTATTCCTCTGGATCAGAATCGACTGTCCAGCGATTGCCTGTCGTGTGCATAAATACTTCTTCCAGGGTTGCTTCACGGGTGTGCATTTTTACCAGGTTTTCTGAGTTAATGATGTTGCAGATTTGTTGCCGACCTGATTCTGATGCTAAAGATATTTCTTCTTTTTTTAGGCCTTCCTTAGACGTATATTCTAGCATGGCTGTTTTCCGGCCAAACTTTTTTTTCAATTTTTCCGGCTCATCGCAGGCGACTATGGTGCCGAGGTTCATGATTGCAAGGCGATCGCATAGATTGTCTGCTTCTTCCATGTAATGTGTTGTTAAAAAGATTGTTGTACCAGAGTTTTTGAGCTTTTTTACGAGTTCTCTTATGAGTTTTGCCGAGTGTGGGTCCAGGGCAGAGGTTGGCTCATCAAGAAAAAATAATGATGGTTGGTGCAGAAGTGCCCTGGCTATAAGAGTACGTTGCCTGAGTCCACGGCTGAGGTCGTTGCAGGCTTTGTGCTGATGCTCAGTCATAAAGACTTCTTCAAGAACTGTGTCAACTCGTTTTATGTTTATTGAATTTAGAGCGGCAAAAAAATCAAGATTCTGGCGCACTGTTATGCGGTCATAAAGGTTTTGATGATCTGGCACCACGCCGATCAGTGACTTCGTTTGTTTTATCTGTTGCGGAATGCTATGCCCAAAAATTTGTATTGATCCCTGGCTGAAAGGGATTTCGCCGATCATCATTCTGATGGTTGTTGTTTTACCTGCGCCATTTGGACCCAGAAAGCCAAAAATTTCACCCTTTGCGACGCTGAATGAAATTGCTTTTACTACAGTTGTCTGACCATAAGATTTTTCAAGTTTTTCTACAATTATGGCCTTTTCTGTCATTTTTAATTTTTCTCGCTTTTGTAAAGTCTACATATTGTAACAGATTGACACTTTGAATGCATTATGGTTGAATGAAGACCTCAGGAAAGAGAGGCTATGAAAACAGAACAAAAACCTGCAAGGACCTTTTTATTTACCAGTTTTCAGGGGGGGATAGGCAAAACTTTTGTGGCTTCCGGTTTTGCTCGTGCCCTGCGCAAAAAAACAGGCAAGCTGGTTGGATTGCTTGAACTCAACCTGCTAAGACCGTCTACTCTTCTCGAAAGTTCCTCCGTTCCGCTGAATATCAAGACAAGCTTTCTTGACTATTATATGGGCAACTGGGCGTCTCTTTCGGTTGCCAATTTGCATAGCTTCTTTCCTTTGACCGATGGCGTTTGCTATATCCCATTTTGTGGCAGCAGACTCGGAGAAACCTTACAGCCTCGCTTTAATTTGTGTGAAAGCGACATGCTTGATTCCATAGAGCATCTGATCCGTATTTTTGAAGAAATGCGGGGCTACCTTGTCGTGGATATTCCTTTTCAGCTCTCTGCATTATCTGTTTTTCTTATGCATCGCTGCGATGTTTTGTCTTATATTTATTCATCGCAGCCGCCATCGCCGGTTTTTGCGCAGAAGTTTGCTGAAGAAGCAGGTTCTCGCGGAGACTTGAAAAAGAAATTGTTCTGGATAAGAAACTATGCTGAAGATGATGGCAGCGGCGAGAACAGTCTTTTTGACCCGGAGCACGCGATTCCGATAAGCGCAGATGTTTCTGGAGACAACCACGCTCTCTCTATTGAATCGAGCATGATGTCTCTTGCCGACAGGGCTCTGGCAATGCCAGCGCTTGGTCGCAAGCCAGATGAGGAAGACGTTGCTTCTTCGCTTCCTGAAGAGATTCTTGAATACCTGCGTCGACTTCGGGTTGAAGTTGTCGGTGCTCTTGAAAAGCGTTTCGGTATTTCTGACAATGAGTTGCGTGAGACCGTCGAGGTTAAGATTGACGATGCGATGCATCGCAGTCCGCCGCCTGTTCTGCCTGGTCATAATACCGAGTTTGAAGTCAAAAAATACCTCGTCGATGAAATTCTTGGT
>SABV01000030.1 GCA_009928855.1 Erysipelotrichia bacterium
GCCAAAGCAGACGATCTGCTTCTGCAGATGCAGACCTATGGACAAAAACCTGAAATGAAAGAAGAGGTAGTAAGACTCAGTAAAAAATACCAGTTTACAACCCCCTTCACTTCATTCATTGCAGTTTCTCAGACACCTGTGCCTCAAATACAACAGCAGGCTGCAAATTCGCCTTTAAGACAAACTGCCGCAATGGCAGCCAGAATAAACACAACATCCGTTAAAAAAACGATCATAAGAAAAACCGAAGCCAAACCTCTTTCGCTCTGGGGTGCAACAGGCTTTCTGCCAATAGCCGCAATTGCGGTCCCGAACTTCCGCAAAGCCAGAGAACAGTCTCGCGAAAAAGCCTGCTATGCCAACATGCGCGTTCTCCTCGGCGCAATCGAAATGTATAACATGGATAACCACAGCATGATTACCACGTTCACCGAGAATGAGATGAGCCTGCTGCTAGATGGCAAATACCTGAAGTCAGCGGTAAGCCGCCCGACAGATCAGTGCCATTACGGTTGTATCGGTGATGTGTCTCAGAATGGTATGATAGTCTGCGCCGAACACGGCACTGTCGAAATGCCAGAAACCGCTGAAGCAGCAATTGCGCACGGCAACTCCATTTATTACGACCCCCAGACCAACAGCTATGTTTCCATGATAATAGAAGAACACCAGGCAGTCACACCATGGACAACCAGAATCTGGAATACCTACCTGGCAGATATCGTAAATCTTCTTATCAACGTGCCGCTTTTTATCATCGGGATTGCATTCACCCTCTGGCTGACATATACAATATTGAGTATCCCCTTTAAAGTGGTATATTCAATAATCAGGTTCATATTTCCGGCCAACGAATAATAATCGGAGAACGCAATGTCGAAACCAGAAACAAAAATTCCAGTAACAGTGCCTGCACGCAGAGTGGAAAACCTGCAACTCGTCAGTAACAACTATGATAACAGCAAGATTACACGCACGCTCGCCTCATTTTGCGGTCTGGTTGTCAACACTTACATGATGTGGATATTCAAGGCTGCCGAAGGAGTCTCTGCCGAGTCACAGATATTTTTCCACCTGCTGTTTCTGGTAATGCTCGTGGTTACGATCAAAGAACAAGATGCCAGTTATCTTTTTACCGCATTTGCCGTGTTCTTCACGCCGTATATAATTCTGGCCGCGGGTCTCAGCGGTTATTCAATCGCAGCACTGGTGATAGCATTAACCGTACTTGGTTTTCAACGTGGGGTGACTATCCAGGGTCTTGCAGCCGGGGCAGCAGACATCGCCGGGTCACTTGGACAAAGTAATATGAGACGCAAAATATTGAAGCTTTCACAAAGCGATATTGCCCCTGAACTGCTTCTCGAAGAAGATTTAAAAGAGTTTGCCGAAGTCGAAGGTGAGCTCGCCAAAGTTAAAAAAACTTTTGACTCTGCCAAACCGGCAATGAAAAAAGCCCTCAGCCCTACTATTTCCCAGGTTGAGCAACTACAGACAGAACATGCGCGAGTTCTGGCACGCAGTGCTGGTTTAAGCGATTTTCTTGGCGGAATTGACCGCAAAAAGCTCGAGAATGAAATCGAAAAATTTCGGCAACAACTTGCTTCTGCAGAAGACGAAGTATTTAAAGCGCAACTTCAGGCGACCATCGAAATGAAAAACAAGAGAATTCTGGAACTTGAACGCCTTGATACTTGTCTAAACCGTGTGAAAATGCAAAAAATTCAGATGCGCGAAATGTTTGTAAGCCTTATGGATAGGATGAACACTCTTAAATTTACCGACATCATAACCCTTCAGGCTTCGTCTGACGATATGGTAAATGAAGTAAAAAGCATCAGATCTGGTCTTGAAGACCTCGAAAGGGGCCTGCTCGAAGCCGAAAAAATCAGTCGCGGCTGATAGTGACAAATTTGGCGCAGCACTTAAAACACAGGCTATTGCTTGATTTTGCAGACAGTTAAAAGATTCCTGATGGAGGGATAAGAATATGAGTTTTGACAGAACTTCCAACCCGGCTTTCAAGTCAGAGTATTTTCAATCTACGGCAGCAAGCGCCGACAATGTAATGACGGTGCAAGGCACCATAAATAAAATCGCGTTTCTTTTGCTGCTGGTATTAACTGCGGGCAGCTTCACCTGGAAAATGGCCTTAGCCAGCCCGGCCAACCTGGCCAGCGTGCAGAGTCTGATGTATCTCGGTATTTTTGGCGGTCTGATAACCGCGTTTATAACCGTTTTTTCGCCCAAAAATGCCCGCTTCACCGCGCCGCTTTATGCAGTATTCGAAGGTCTGGCACTTGGCGGCGTTTCGGCCATTTACGCCATGTATGTCAAAGACGGAATTGTGTTGAATGCAGTTCTTCTGACTCTGATGACTCTGTTCGGCATGCTGTTTCTTTATAAGGCAGAAATAGTCAAACCGACCGAAAAGTTCAAAGCTGGCGTAATATCTGCCACCATGGGCGTGGCCTTTGCCTACATGTTTTCGTTTCTACTCAGCATGTTCGGCCTCGCATCACCGATTCATGCCGGCGGAGGCATGGGTATTATTATAAGTCTCGTCGTCGTAGTCATTGCAGCACTGAACCTGATTCTGGACTTCGATATGATTTTTAAGGGTGCAGCCAACAGAGCCCCGGCACATGTTGAATGGTATGCCGCCTTTGGCCTCATGGTTACTCTAATATGGCTCTATCTTGAGCTGCTCAGACTTCTCTCAAAACTCCAAAGCCGTGACTAAGCCGGATCAGCCTTTTCTGCTTAATAGATACTGACCAAGTATCCAGTCCTGGCCCCGGTTGTAGCCTGCCTGTTCTGCTGAAGCAATCAAGAACATGCGCCAGCGCTGCAACCAGGTCCAGGCCATTTTTTTGCCATATACCTTTTCGAACAACGGCAAAATAGCCTGTCTGTTAAAATAATAACGACGTAGCCAGCGCTCTGTGGTGTTTCGATATTGTTCGCCGCTGATTTTCCAGTAATCTTCAAGATGCATGGTTCTTTGAAAAAGCATCAGCATCTCTGCCGACACAACCAGTCTTTGGTTTACCACGCTGTTTCCGGGAAAATCTTCGAGCCCGACCGATTCATTGTAATAAGCTATGTTTGCATGAACCTGATGCTGTAAAAAGAACTTTCCGTCAGGTTTCAGCCAGCTCCAGATCTTGTTTTCCCATTCAGGCGATGATGCAACCAGGTCTAAGCGTTCGAGACATATTATTCTGTCGAATTCTTCGCTAAAACTGAGGTCGCCAAATTCTGAAGCAAGAAATTTTATATTGGTCAGCCCAAGTTCGTTCGCCTTCTTCTGAAGATATATGCTGCGGCTTGTAGACTCGGTAACAGCGGTTATATGCACCTGAGGAAAATGCTCTACAAGCCAGAAAGTCATAGCGCCCCAGCCACAGCCTATCTCCAGAATCTTCATACCATCTCTTACCCGTGCGCGATCTGCAGACATCCACAGCATTGTATCTTCGGCCTCTTCAAGATCTTCGGCACCGGTAGGAAAATAACAGCACCCGGCATTGAGGCGTTTTCCTAGAAAAAGCTCAAAAAATTCCGGACCCATCTCGCCCCCCTCTGCTTCGACATTTGGGCTACAACGCAGATTTGTTCCGGTTTTAAGGTCTTTCATAATTTGACGAAACACGGCATGACGCGCTTCAACATCACCAAGAGAAGCCCGTTCAAGAGCAAGACCACACAGTCTGCGGACCCAGGCTCGCGTAAACTTCTCAGGGATAATGCCAGTTTCAAGCGCTTTCAGCACCAATTTTGCAGCAATACTCATCGTGTTCCCTCCCCCGAGACTCAAAAAGTTCTACAAAATCATAGCCTTTCACGGCAAATTGTGCAACGCCAATCGTCTTTTAACAATTCAAATTTGCCCGCTTTTAATTCTGCCTGAAACAGTATATTATCAAAAGCACTTTATGAGCAAAATTATCACTACAGAAGACCTGCCCAAACGCCGTGGCTTTACTTTGATAGAATTGATGATAACGATCGCTATCGTTGCAATTCTGTTGAGTCTGGCTGCCTGGAGCTTTTCTGGCATTCGCGACCGCATAAGAAGAACCAGTTGCAGGGAAAATATGCGCGTCATTCTTCAGGCCGCGCATCTCTGCCAGACCGAAATGTCTGCCATCGACAACAAAAATATCACAGTAGAAAAACTCAAAGAACTCGGTTATCTGCGCAAACGCCCTCTCTGCCCCTCCGGGGGCAAATATTGGATACAAAAAGAAAAAGAAGAAATAAGAGTCACCTGTGTTGAAGCTAACAACGGTGCCAATCATGGATTTGTCGAGTAAAACAATGAATGAAATAAATATTTTCGAATCTTATCTGAAGCAAATATCCTCATTGCTCGAACAAAGCAATTACGCAACAGCCCTGGACCTGTGCAAAGAAATGAAAACACGGTTACTGGCTAATCCGCCGGTAAGCCCCATTTTTCTGGGCTGGCAACGCTATTATCAATTTGTCTGTCTGACCAGGCTCGACCGTGATAAAGAAGCTCTCGAACATTTCTTAAGTCATGAAAAGCAGCCTTTTGTTCTTGACCACATCCAGACCGCTTATATGTCTTCGGTTGCCGCTGAACTGGCCTGTGCTGCAGGCAACTCTGTCATGACCCTCAAATTGTCGCGCCTGGCCTGGACAATGTCTTTTCGTGAACCAGAGATAATATCGCGCATTCAAAAAGCGCAAAATGCCTGCGTTTACTTTGAAAGACTAAAATGCAACCGCCTGAACTTCGGCTTTGCACGCTTCTTAACAGGATTCGGCAAAAGCAACGACATACCCGTGCTCTTTATACAGGGTCTCGAATGCCTTCTGGCGAATTATCGCCAATCGTCAAGCCTTACGATCGCAGCAATTCTGATCAACAGCCTGGCTGAACTGGCAGGCTATCTCGAAGCACCACCCGATAACCTTGATCGGCTGCGACTGGTAGAACTCGTAGATGCCATCAACAAAATTCCCGGCACTATACTGGTCTCAGGGCAGTTTGTCTGTGCCTCACAACTGATCGCCGATAACAATCTGCCTGAACTGTCGGCGTTGATTTCGCAATACCCGCAGGTCGTCAATGAAAACAACGAAGACGGCATGACCCTGCTGTTTGAAGCCATCCAGGAAGACAACCTCGGCGCAGTCGAACTGCTGATCGAAAAAGATTCTGATCTTCACCGCTGCGAAACAGCCCAGGGATCTTCACCACTCCTGGTAGCAACCAACATCGGGAATCCAGAAATAGTAAAAGCATTGCTTGACGCCGGCGCTGATCCTGAAATAAAAGGCATTTTCGGGCAAACACCGCTGATCAGAGCCGTAATTGAAAATCGTCGTGATGTTCTGGCGCTGCTGTTAGAATACGGCGTTCTTCTGGATCGTCGTGACGAACATGGCAATACCGCATTAATGTATGCCGTAGAAGACGGCCAGTGCGACCTTGTAAGCAGCCTTGTTTTTGCCGGAGCTGAAGTTACCCTCAAAAACGGAGCTGGAATGACACTGCTGCAGCTGGCCCAGAGTTCAGACAACTCTGAAGTGACCAGACTGCTGCAACAGTATAAGATTTCGTGAGCGCTACCGAATCTCAGCGCTTATTTATCAAGAGACAACTTGATCAACTTGGCCGAAACATCTTCAAGCAAAGAGAGCTTGCGCAACAGTTCGTCTTTTTTTTCTGATTCGCCAACCAGCTCGAGTATTATCAGACCCGACTCGGCGCAGTTATCAAGAGTACCGTCATGCAGCCCAAGACGGGTTTTTATCATGCAACCCCAACCAGTCAGAATCTTCTGAACATTTACAGCGGTCTCTTTGCGCTTACCAACAAGAATTGCCATAATAGTGCGTTCCATAAGCGTCCTCCCAAAAATGTGATTTAACCATTTTAGACGCTTCGCCGGATAAAATCAAACTCATTCGTGATGGCTCGCCTCAAAGAGAAGCAGACACATTTTTAGGCTCATGAAGCTTTTTTACAAAGCCGGCAATTATGGTTCACAAGCAAAAAATTTGCTGGCCATTGCCGAGAGAGCGTGAAACTTGCCCCGTAAAACCGGCATCTCCGGCAACGACTCAAGAAAATAGCTGCCATAACTTTTGGTGACAATGCGATGATCAAGTATCCAGATCGTGCCGCGATCATCTTTTTTTCGAATCAGCCGGCCAAAACCCTGCTTCAATTTTATTGCAGCCATAGGAAGCTGGTAGTCTTTAAAAGCATTACCGCCTGCGGCCTTGATTTTGTCGTTGCGAGCCTCAAGAACCGGGTCATTAGGAGTCGCAAATGGCAGCCTGGTAATAATCAGATTACGCAGCGCCGAACCCGGTATATCTACGCCTTCCCAGAAGCTGTCTGTGGCAAACAACACCGCATTACCGTCTTCTTTAAAGAGTTCGAGCAGATAGTGACGCTCAAATTCGCCCTGTTTATAGCACTCTATACCTTCAGCTGCAAGCAGAGGCGCCAGATTATTATAAAACTGGTTAAGATGCCCATAAGAGGTGCAAAGCACCAACGCTCCGCCGCGAGATGCCAGAATTATATCAAACAGGGGCTGGCTGACTTTTTCGGCAAACATGGGGTTTGCCGGGTCAGGAATATCTGTCGGAATAAAAAGTCTCGCCTGGCTGCCATAATCAAACGGCGAAGGGAAGCGCCCTTCGAGAGGCTGCGGAATCAGCTCATTACTGTCGAGCCCAAGCCTGTTCTTGATAAAGTTAAAATTGTGAGCAGTCGAAAGGGTGCCAGAAACGAGAATGGTGCACGGAATTTTCTTAAAACAATAGTCAAGCATTGGAGCGGCAACGACTATAGGCAAAGAATGAACAGCCGTATAAACGGCATTTCTTCTGACTGTCGCAGTAAAAAAATGCACATAAAGTTCGCGACTGACGACGCTCGTGTCGAAAAGAACGTTGAGTCCCTGCCATATTTCTTCCAGACGCGATGCGAAGGTTCCCAGTTCAATCAGCGGCAGCTCAAAATGTTCGTTCTCATCGTCAAATTCGCCAATAAGTGATGTCATCCGCCGTGCAAACTTTCGCATACGCGCCGATAGACTTTTACAGCCATCGCGCAATTTGAAGGCAAAATGAACCAGAGTTTTAAATTCAGAACGATTTTCCTCCCGTTCTCCAATTCTGATTCTATGCTCTCCAGGTGCCGACTTTGCCGGGTCAATAAAAAATGCGGTAACAGCGTCAAAAAGACTTCTGCTCAGATCACCAATTTCGAGCCTGGCAGGAATCATTTCATCGGCGATATCCTGCAGAAGACCAGCACGGTCATCACTCGAAAAATCGCCGCGACCAAACGAAAGCATCGAATAAATATTAGCAAAAGTGCCTGATTCTCGCCGGCCACGTCGCTGATAAATCTTGCCCAGAACGCGCTGAACGCCCATAGAGGTTGTTCTAAAGCCAAAATGACTGGTAGCCGTTTCTTCCAGATTATGTGCCTCATCGAGAATCACAGCTTTACATGCCGGAATTACCGCAGTCTGCGAATACTCTGAGGTATTAGCACGCAAAGCAAGGTCAGAAAACAAAAGATGATGATTTACCACCAGAACATCAGCTTCTGAAGCATAACGTCGCGATGTATAAAAAAAGCAGTCATTGTATTCGCTGCACTTGATACCAGGGCAACTGTCTTTATCACAACAGAGCTTTTCCCATAATGAATCAAGAGGCACCCAGTTAAGATCGCTCTTTGAACCATCTGAGGTGTTTTCTGCCCAGGCGACAAGACGATTGAACTGCTCTACTTCGTCGCTTTCGAGAAGAAACTCGCCGTCTACAGCAGCAAGAGCTTCACCAATGCGGCGCAGGCAGATATAATTATGGCGACCTTTGACCAGACAGAACTTAAATTTAAATGGTAAAACAGATGCGAGAAAAGGCAGGTCTTTATTTACCAGCTGATGCTGCAAGTTTATTGTATTAGTCGAAATTGCAACGCGACAGCGATTTTTAACGGCGTAATGAACAACAGGAATCAGATAAGCCATACTCTTGCCGATGCCTGTTTCTCCCTCTAGAACGGCATGGCATGGTTTGTTGATGGCCTCCACTATTTTTTTCATCAGCTCTTTTTGCCCCTGACGTTCTTCAAAACCATCAAGACGAGCAGCAATACCGCCGCCATGAGAAATATAAGCAAGCATTTCTTGCGAATCTATGACTTCTACGGGTTTTTCGACGAAAGGTTCAACTACAACGTAAAATTCGCTGCAATCATTGTTATGAATAGCAAAGCCAATACCTGACTTGCCGCAGATTGAAGCGACCGAAAGATCTGCCTCTGATGGGCGCAGATCGCCAGATGGGTGATTGTGCATCATAACATCGCCAGGACGCAGGCTTCTTACGATCGCTGGCGCTGATTCTTCATTGCCACGGGCAAGAACACGCATGTCATCCCAGAGGCTTTTGGCCCGGCAGGTCGCGGCCGAGAGAACTTCGGCACCACCGGCATTTTCGATGGCTTCCGCAAGAGTTTTGCAAGCTTCCGGAACAAGCGGAATTGCAGTTGGTGGAGTTGTTTTTTTTCTTCTGAGTGCGGGCATGTCGTGGCATTCTATGGGTCATTAAAATCTTTGTCAATGCCTGTTTAAAAAAAGTTATGCTTGACCTGCAAAAGCGGAAAAGGCATAATATCGCGGTGAAATTCTAATTCAAACAGGAGATTTTCTACATGGCTAAGCTCGTAGGCAACGTTCTTATAGCTCAAGGCGGCGGCCCGACCGCTGTAATCAACCAGAGTCTGGTGGGTGCTGTTCTTGAATCAAGGAAGTTTCCGGAAGTTGACCGTGTTTACGGGGCATTGCACGGCGTCAGGGGCATAATAGAAGAAGACTTTATCGATCTGACCCAGGCTACCACTCACAATCTCGAAAGAGTTGCGTGCACACCAAGTTCTGCACTGCTTTCAACACGCGACAAACCAGATGCAGACTACTGCGAAAAGATTTTTAAAGTCTGCATGAAGCACAATGTCAGATATTTCTTTTACAACGGCGGCAACGATTCAGCCGATGCGGTAAGAATTGTTAACGACAACGCTGCAGCAGCCGGCTACGAGCTCCGCTGCATACATATTCCCAAGACCATCGACAACGATCTGCGTGTTACCGACCACTGCCCTGGTTACGGCTCTGCCGCAAAATTTGTGGCTTCGGCATTCGCAGGCATCAATCTTGACAACCGCTCATTACCCGGCGTCTACATAGGAGTAGTCATGGGCCGTAATGCCGGCTTTCTTACAGCTGCCGCAGCGTTTGCCCAGAAATATGAAGATGACGGCCCACACCTCATTTATATGCCCGAAAGAGTCTTCGACACCGAAAGCTTTTTGAAAGATGTTGACGATGCATATCGCCGTTTTGGCCGCTGTGTTATCGCTGTTTCAGAAGGCATAGTTGGCGCCGACGGCCAGCCGATCATCTCTCAGCTTATCGGTGATTCAGAAAAAGACGCGCACGGCAACGTGCAGCTTTCAGGCACCGGCGCACTCGGCGATGCTCTGGGCAAGGTAATCAAAGACCGCCTCAAAATCAAGCGTGTTCGCTCTGACACGTTCGGATATCTGCAGAGAAGCTTTCTTGGTGTCGTATCTGAAGTTGACCAGGCCGAAGCCCGTGAAGTAGGCGAAAAAGCAGCTCAATTCGCCCTCTGGAACAATGTCGACGGTTCAGTGGCTATTCGCAGAACCGGTGATTATTCGGTAGACTATTTCCTTACACCGCTTGCAAGCGTAGCTCGTGAAACCAAACCAATGCCACGCACCTTTATTAACGAAGCTGGCAATGGCGTCACTGCAGATTTTCTCAACTATGCCCGCCCCCTGCTTGGCAGCATGCCAAACTATGAGCGTCTGCAATGCCCGAAAGTTCCCAGAAAGTGAACGAATCAAGCCTTAGACGTTTTATCACAAATGTTGAAGGTCTGGCCGGTGACGGTCAGGCCTTCGTTCTCGTCGATGAAAGAATGCTTAAAATACCTGGCTTTCTGCCGGGTGATAAAGTAGAACTCTTTATCGGCGCCAACGGCCGCGTAATCAAAGCCGACCTGCTTGAACCATCACCTGATAGAGTCAAGCCCGATTGTTTCTTTCATGGGCCGTGCGGCGGCTGCGACTTGCTCGAACTTTCCGAAAAAGGCCGCAAACGAGAAAAACAGGCAATGATAGAACGAGCTCTCAGCCATGTCCCAGGCGGCAAAGACGCCTACCTGCACAGTTTTCAGGCATCAAGAGAAATCATCAGGTATATGCCCAGGGTTCGTCTGCACCAGAGCCGGAATTACGAAGAACGCGAATCCGGCTATCTCGCCTCCGAAAATTCTGAGCAAACCCTTACGGGCGGCATAGTGCCGGTAACCTCATGCGCACTGCTCACTCCGCCCCTCAACCGCAGGCTGGTTGCCACTCGCAAGATACTTACGCAGGTGCCGATTTTTCTCGAAAGTCTGACGCTCATGTCGTCTTCGTCTCACACATCAGATCGTGTTGTCGGCCACGCGGTAATGATGAAGGGAAAGCCGGTCGGGCATTTTCATAAAGACCTGATGAAAATTATGCGTGCAGCCGGTTTAAAAGGGCTTTCTGTGGCCACATACGATAATAAAATTAAAGAAGTCCACGGAACAGTGAACGTAACCGGCCTTGTCGCAACCGAGGTCGATGGCGGCCCATACGACGCCGAACCATCATTCTTCGTTCAGGGCAATATCTTTCAGAATCAGGTGCTGATTCGCAAGGTTGTAGAGTTATGTAAACCTGCCCCGGGTTGTAGAATAATCGAAGGTTTTGCCGGCGCCGGAAACTTCACACTGGCGCTTGCCGCCAAAGGCGCTACCGTAGAAGCAGTCGAATCACACCCCGGCGCAGTAAGAACCGGTATCCGCAACATACATAACAGCGGCTTTGCAGATCGCGTTCAACTGTTAGAAGGCGATGCCATCAAAGAACTATCGCGGTTCAAAACTGAACCGGATGTTTTGCTGCTTGATCCGCCGCGCACCGGAACTCCCGGCATCGGCCGAATTATTGCCAAATTGCAGCCCGGCCGTATAGTCTGCGTTTTCTGCGACCTGAATGCGTGTGAAAAAGATGCAAGTGCAATAGTAAGAAGTGGTTATAAGCTGACTGAAGTAGCCGGGCTTGACCTTTACCCGCGTACTCACCACGTAGAAACAATCTGCCTGTTCGAAAAAAAAGTTTGAGACCGGGCTATCTCCCGCTGCGGCAAGCTTCCAGGTAGTAAACTGCAGACAGAATGGCATCGCCAAAACAGCTGCTGCCCTGGTGAGCAATTATGCCGTTGTTCCACCACCCAATCAAAAGATCGGTAAAAGCGGCCTGATGGCTCATGTCAAAAACTGAACCAACTATGCCGATTTTCTCGCAGTCAGCAGCGATGCTGTTCATAGAGTTTTCAGGGCCAATTATAGTGCCAGAAGTCAAACGATCTTTTATCAGGTAATCGGCGATAACGCTGGCAACCTGAGCAGTTGGCAGTACATCACCGTTTTTTTCAACAATGCAAAGGCCTTGCCCATCAGCGCTCACAATCGCGGCGGGTCCTTCTGGATCTGGCTGAAAAAGAGCCTTCAGAGCGGCAGTTTCGCGCAATATATTCTCAAGATCCGGAAACGGTATTTCAATCGCGCTGAACCCCTTCCCGGGTTCGATAAAACTGTCGGCCAGGCCAGCCAGATTAGATGCGTAATAGCGGTCTAGTTCAGTAATGCCTGCAACTCCCGGTTTGTTAATTGTTGCCGGAAGTGCATCGACGATATCTTTTTCGTCAAAAGGGCCGCCATGAATGCTTAGAGCAGTTAAAGAAATATTTTCGAGCTTTTCATCTGCATCCAGATATAAACCGAGGGGCATATTTCTCGAACCAAGCGCCTGCGAAAGAGAACATAGCGGAGCTGGTGCAGCAGGCATAAATACGTTCACTCCCAGATTGCCAAGAGTAGCAGAAAGAGCTGCAGCAACATCCTGAAGGCCTTCACGGGCAGAACAAGCCATAATTAACGAAGGAAAACTCAGGCATGTATTGAGAATATGCCTGAAAAGCGTTATATTCTCGGGCTTATCGGCCCAGTTCAGATCGGCAACCTCATCGACCTTGAAAATAGCGGGATAAAGCGGTTTCATGCAAAGACAGCCGCGCCGCCAAGCAATACCGCGTCATTTTCAAATCTGGCTTCTTTAACCAATACCCTGTTCTGGTCTGCAACCGGAAGAATGTGCATTTTCATGGTATCAAGCAGCGTGGGCATAAAGAACTTTTTAAGAGCCATCATTCCGCCACCGAGCAGTATTATTTCAGGATTCATAAGAGTATGAACATTCGCCAGTGCCAGCCCAAGGTAGCGCCCCACCCTCTCTATCGCTGCAATAGCAAGTTCATCACCCTGCTCTGCCGCCTTACCGATAAGCGGACCACGCACATTTTCAAGTTTGTGCTCTGCGAGGTCAGATAAAAGACTTTTGCGCCCTTTTTTCAATTCGGCCTTTACATAATTTTCCATTCCGGTGCCAGATGCGAAGGCCTCAAGACAACCACGATTGCCGCAACCACATACGGGGCCTTCAGGGTCCATACAGATGTGGCCGATTTCGCCCGCCGAATTGGTTGCCCCGTTGAGCAACTGACCGTTCAGTACAAAGCCTGAACCCACACCGGTTCCAACAAAAATATTGCCAAAACTGCTCAAACCTTTGCCGTTTCCGAACTTTTGCTCGGCAACAGTTGCCGCACGAACATCATTCAAGACCTTTATCGGCATATTCATGGCATCAGCAAGAGCCGCCCCCAGGGGCGCGTTGCGCCAACCAAGATTTGGAGAATAAATAACTTCGCCGCTTTCAGCATTGATTTGCCCGGCAGAGCCGATGCCAATTCCGAGAACCTCTTTGCTTGTATGCCCTTCCATTACTTTTTCAATGGCAGCGAGAATAACCGAAATTACCCCGTCGAAGCCAGCTGAAGCCTGAGTTGGGAAAATGGCCTTTTTGAGAATTTCACCGTTCAGGCACAGTCCAACAGCAATTTTAGTGCCTCCAAGGTCTACTCCGAGGCTGAGGTTCTTCTTTGATGCCATAATCTGCTCCTTGCGTTATCCGCCAATTTTGGAAAGAGAGTTGTCAAAAGCTGCTGCATAGCAGGCACGTTGTTTATTCCACGACATTTTTTCGCGATAAAGCCGTGCAATGGTTACCTTGATCTCTTCTTTTTTCTGCCCTCGCACGTCAATACCATAATCAGAATCCAGGCACGGCAATAAGGCTCCGGTCGAAGTAAGTCTGAGCCGTTGGCAAAGGTGGCAGAACGGCACAGTTCGTGAACTGATAAAGCCGACGCGGGCGTCGGTCCCGCTGATAACAAAGTTTGTGGAAGGGCCAAAAGATTGTTCGGCAACAGGTATCAGGCGGTATCTGGTGTTTATGGTCTGCACAACAGCCTCTTGCGAAATAAACCGAACTGACTCGTCAGCTTCAGACGAATTAAAAGGCATTCTCTCTATAAATCTTACAGATAAACCTTTGTTTACGGCAAAATCAACAAAATCCAAGATTTCATGATCATTGATGCCCGGAATAAGCACAGTGTTGATCTTAACCGGCCGCAATCCAGCATCAAAAGCGGCATCTATGCCGGCTAGAGCATCGGCAAGATTGCCAATTCTGGTAATATGCCTGAAAGTTGCCGGGTTTAGAGAGTCTAAGCTGATATTTACACGATTCAGACCCGCCTTTTTGAGGGGCTCTGCAAATTTGCCCAGCAAAGCACCATTAGTGGTCAATGCAAGATCACGTAAACCCTTGATAAGAGAGAGATCTCTAATAAAATCAACAATACCGGCACGCACCAGAGGCTCGCCGCCTGTGATGCGAACCTGCTCGACACCGGTTTCAACGGCAGCACTGATGACCAAAAACATGTCTTCATAGCTCATGATCTGGTCATGTGGCTGTTTGCAAATGCCATTTTCAGGCATGCAATAGATACAACGGTAGTTGCACCTGTCTGTAACAGAGACTCTCAGGTATTTAAACATTAAAAGCGTATCACCACGCAAAAAAGCAGCATTCCCCCGGAGCGAGATCATAAACGAGTTTCTGGTGCTCAGCATTGAACAGGGCGCCTTCAGACAAAAGGTTTTCGAACTGATGGCGGTCATTGCTCAGACACCATTCAAGACTCACTTCACCGACAAGCCTGTTCGTCAAATCTCGGTTAAAAAGCACCATTACATGCTGTCCGTGTCCTCGGCGAATAAAAGCTATTACGTCTGCATTGCCGGTCTGAGCCATGCAGAATGAATCTACGGATGTTTCCATGATTGCCTCTGCGTATCTCTGGCGCAATTGCAGAACTTTACGGATAAAAGCAAGCATCGGATGCGAACCGTTCCAGTCATAAGCGCACAGATCGAACAGAGCCAGTTTTTTATTCTTTAGGCGGTCGAGATCAGCATTTGAGAAATCAAGCCCGGTGTTGACCGGTATTGTTTCGCCGAGCTCCTGGCCCGAATGAATAAATGGTATCGCCCGCGGCAACATTGAGTTAACCAGAAAAGCATATTTGGCATACAGCTCGCCACCGGCCCGCGCCGCTGCTCTTGGAGTATTGTGGTTTTCTACCGCTCCAAAGAAAGAAAGCGGCACTCCCTGGTTTCCGATGTGGTTGAGCAGATCATACATGCCGTCACGGCGATATTCGACCCACCAGGCATAGCCAACAACGGCGTTATAGCCAGCGTCAACGCTATCATGCTTTATTTCAAAATTTTCTGACAGAAAGGCAAAATCGTGGTCTACCGCTCTGGCGCTGCTGATAATCTTTTGCATCAGGCTTACCGGCACAGCATGACCCATGTCAACCATTACGCCATCTATACCAAACTTGCGCTGATAAGTAGGAATCAAGTCTACAATACTCTGCCAGAGGGTTTCGTTGGCCAGTTCAGCTTTTGCCAACTTATTATCATACATGCGAATTGTATTGTAAGCGATATAGTTAAATTCTGGTTTCTGCGGATTTTCGTCACGATACATTCGCAGATAGGTAACATCACCCCAGGGCGGTTGATTATCATCAGGCGGCCAGTCGGCAAAGGCACCTGGAATTCTGACATTGAATTTTTGCCCAGTCTGCAAATCGGTGCTGACACCTCTAAACTGGGCTTTTTCATTTAAATTAACCGATTCAACGGCAGGCGGCAGCTTGAAAAAGTTTCTGTAGTTAGCATGTGGCGCGGGAAGATCGTTTAAATCGCCCGCCGTAATCTTTTCTTTGATGATTTTAAGCTCTTCATTATCAAAAACCGGGTTACCATAGTGGCATGCCGCTTTTTCCATGTCGGTTTCGCCTGGAACGCGGTCTTCGACCCGTTCGTCTATCCAGTAAAACCAGTCAGGATGTTCGGCTATCCAGTCAGAGTCTTTGCTGGCGGTTCTAAAAACAAATTCACACACAACTCTTATGCCAAGCATGTGGCAAGCCTGAATAAAGGCTCTGAACTGTTCTTCTGCGCTCATCTTAACCAGAGGATCAGCCTGGGATTCTTCAATTTTATATGGGTTGCGAATGGCGTATGGCGAACCGAGTTCACCCTTGTTGCCATCATGGCCGATTGCCGTCACCGGCAAGAGATGAATAGTTGAGCAGCCAATAGCTTTGATATAGCCCAGCATGGCTATCGCCTTAAGAAAAGTGCCTGATTCTCTGATGCCATCGCCATTAACAGTCAGATCGGCTTTGCTTCCTCCCAGTTTTCCATCGTCATTATGGTCATAAGCAGTAGTAAGTCTGACAAAAATATTAAAAATTGACTCGCCGGCAATCCAGTTTCCACCGTTTCCAGAAGGCAATTGCTGATTAAGGGAGCAAAGCGGGTCTATTCCGGGCAAACAATGTTTTTCGATCGCCTCAATATGGCTGAGAAAATATTTTCCCGGGTGAACTTCAGCAGCAGGCAGACCATCTTGGGGTTCCTGACCACTGACGACCCAGAGAGAAGGCACCTTGTATTTTGCCTTGAAGGTTGTTTTTGCAAGTATGGTAAGCTGGTCTTTCATCGTCTGCAATGGCGTGACATGTGTCATATTCATCGACTGCTGCTTCCTCCAGAAAAATTGATGCATGCGCTTCGCATGGTGATTTTAACACAGAACCCTAAAATCGCCAATATATCAAAACCGGTACAGCATTCACGCCACGGCTTGATTTGTGTTACAATTGGCATCTGAAAGTCAAAAAATCTCTGGAGCACAATATGCGAAACTTCTCGGCAACCATGCTCTGCCTATTCGTTTTCTCTCTCATGTTTGCACAATCGGTGACAGCCCAAAAACCTGTTCTCGTGGTCAAAGGGGCCTGGGGCAAAGAGGTCAACCAGCTCGGAATAAACCTTCCAGCGCTTGGCGTTATGCCTATAGCGCCTTACAACTGTATTGGCGGATATGACGTCGATGCATCAGGCGAAATATGGCTTTCAGATTCGATAAATGGGCAACTCAAGCTTTACAAAAACAAACAATGGTCTTACATACTCCTTAACTACGGGAAACTTGGCGATCTGGCCTGCTTTGGCAAACGAATTTATGTGGTAACCCGTGAGCCTGACGGTGTCGCCATCATCAACCCCGAAACCGGAAAACCGGAAAAGCATATCCGCATTGAGTTTAAAAACCCGGGCCGACTCACAGTTATTTCAGATAAAGTTCTGCTGGTCGAAGAACCGGGCACAGGATTATGGGTCTGCAAAGACGAAAAAGCGGCGTTACACCCCGCTGCATCTCTCGAAGCCATCGGCACGGGCAAACGTCTTTTTGGAGTGCAGTTTAATCTCGAAAACGATTCAAGAACTGTTATCAGCGCCGAACTGTCTGACGAAGTCCAGGAACCGGAAACTCTCGGACTGTATGAAGCCGGCGAAAAAATACTTTTTTGCAAAATGGCCGGAATCGTCGATGAAAAGCCGGTAATAATGACAATTACCCAGTCAGCTCCTGCAACAATAAAGTTCATAAAATTTGGCGACAATTTCGGCCTAGAAAAGCAGCTTGAACTGGAAGTTCTCGATGGCCCATTCCTGCACACTAACTGGAAGCTCTGCAGCGATGGTAACCTTTACGGTTTTGCCGGCAACGCCTCAGAAGGCTTTAAAATTTACCGTTCAGAACATCATCTTTAAAGACTGAGTCGGCACTAATTTTTGTTTGAGACTAGACTGATAGCCGTTTTTTAAGTAGAATTGAGAAGAATATTTTAACATGGAGTTGATTATGCGCAAAAAACACCTGCTGTTTGGCATTTTTTTGATAGCCGGTCTGGCGTCGATACCCTGCGGCATCAATGCGCAAAACACGCCCTTTGACCAGGATACCGTTGTAACCTCGCCCCAGAACTCTGACAGCCCGTTTGCGGTAACTGAAACGGCAGCGACAGCTGCTATGGCTGAAAAATTCGAGATAAACGGCTCGTGGGTGAATGTCAGAAGCGGTCCAGGCACAGGTAATTCTGTAGTAAAAACGCTTCCACGTGGCACAACTGGGCTAAAGCTCGAAGAACAAAACGGTTGGAGCAAAATCGAATTCAGTAACGGTGTTACCGGCTGGGTAAGAAACGATCTCATCAGCAAATCTGCCACAGTCACCACAATCACTTCAACCGGTGCCACCACTGCTACAAAGCGTATTGCCGCCGCCAACGCAAAACAGTTTGCCAGATGGGAGAGACACCTTGGCAAGAGTCTGCTGGATTATAGCCGTTTTCCCTGGTATTGGAAGCTCAACCGGGCAAATGATGCCTATAAAGAAGGCAACTACCAGAAGGCCTACGAACTGGCTCTCACATCGAGTGGCAACCCTTATGAATCGGCTTATATGCAAGCATTATGCCTTGACAAAATGGGGCAACACGAAAAGGCCGCAAAACTTCTCAATCTGCTCGAAAAACCTTTTGAAGACCTTGTTTTTGCCAGCAAACTCGAAGAAATGGCCAAACCTTATATCGACGAACCAATTGTCTTCAAGTTTGGCGGCTTCGACGATATAAAAACTTATCGTGCCAAAAAAGCGGCCGGCAGCCAACTGGGTCTTGAGTCAAGTGTCTATTACGATAAATACGTAGACATAAACACATGGAAATGGCGTTCTAACGCTGCTTACAAAGAGTTCGAAAAAATCGCCGGCATTGACTGCAGCGGTTTTGTGCAGATGATTCAAAAAGATGCTTTTGCTGACGCGGGCGTAAAATACCCAATCACCAGTGGCCGAACTTCTACCAGTGGCCTTTGGTCAGAAAAATACACCACTTCAATAAATCCGGGCGTAAAACCGCCACCACCACCCGACATCAGACCCGGCGACATGATTCTGCTTGATTACGGGCACAATCGCTACGGGCATTCGATGATCTACAAAGGCACCGACAGTCAGGGCAATATAATGGTCATGCAAATGGGTGGAACTGCTGAAGTCAGCATTCTTCCGCCATATAAATACGAATTTTACAAGGGCACCTACCGCATGAATGGCATGGACAAAGTCAGAAAAGCCATTACCGCCTGATATGACGAATTGATAAAGGCTCGGGCTCAGATTACTGAATCCGAGCCTTTTTAATTACAGACAATTTAGTGCCGATAAGCCAATAACAGGCTGCGAATCAAGATCTTCGAGAAAGAGACGGAACTTAAAAATGCAAACCAGCAGGCTCCAGAAAGTTTTCAATCTCTTATGTGCTGTTATTGCTTTTTTAATTATTTGCCAACCACATACCGTTTTTGCAGACCACGAAATTTTTTATGCAATCAATACTGGTAACGAAAAGCAGGTTGAAAATATCCTGAAAAATAACCCCAACAAAGATTTTGGCACTGATTTTATGGGGTCACCCCCTCTTCAGGTCGCAGTACAAAAGGGGCATTTAAATATCACCAGAATGCTGGTTGAAGCAGGAGAAAACCTTAAACAGGCTGTTTCGGTCGATGGGGTTCCGCTTATTACACTGGCGATAAAGAGCGAGAATGTCGAACTGATCAGGTATCTTTTGAAATCTGGTTGCTCAGCCAATGAAACAGACCCCTTGGGTGTAACTCCTCTTCACGCGGCCGTAATCGGCTATAAACCTGAAATAATCAGACTCTTGCTGGCAGAGGGCGCAAAAATAGACGAGAGAGAACAACTCGAAGGCTACACTCCTTTGCATTTTGCAGCAGGAAACATTAGCAGAATAGAATATTTCAATTATCGAGGCAAAGATTCACAACAAAAAAACCTCTACGAGATTGCCAAACTTCTTATCGAGAATGGTGCAAACCCTGACTCTACGGCCTGGAATGGGAAAACGCCATATCTGTTGGCCCATAAAAGAGCACGAAAAGAACACCGCTCAAAAAACAGCGATGCCAGAGATATCGCAGATTATTTGAAATCGCTGGGTGTACGCACCTCTACTGAAAAATCTTTTCCCATGCAGATACTGCCCCTGATAAAAGAAGGTCAACAGACTGCCATAGCAAATTTTCTGAACAGGTTTCCAGAGGCAGCAAAAACCAGATTCGAACGCGGACTGTTCAAAACAACTTCATATCAGCCTTTTGGCGTAGTTTCTTATGCCGCCAAAACAGGAAATCTGCCGGTATTAAAACTGCTGATTTCTGCTGGAGGCGATCCTCTCGAAAAAAATCCAGGCCAATTCGACCTCAAAACACCCCTTCACCTGGCTGCCGAAAATGGACACGCTGAAATTGTCGAATATCTGCTCAAGAAAGGAGTTCCGGCCAATATAAAAGACAGCAAGGGAATCACGCCGCTACACCTGGCAAGCAAAAACGGTTTTATCGAAATAATACAAACTCTGCGCAAGAATAAGGCTTCGCCGCACCAGAAGAGCAGATTCGGAATACTTCCCGCAACCTGGGCGATAAACAGCAGCATAACCGCATATATTTACCTGAAATTCTGGATGTGGCAGACTCTTTCGACAGATGCAAACGCAGCCACGGATTTCAGCCTGTTTGATTCTTACGAGATACAAATGCTCATTGGCAACCTGCTGGGCAAATTCTGGCCCATTCTTCTGCCATTAGTAATGTTTTTTATCGCATGGAAAGTAGCGGGCCTCGCCTTTGTAATAAATTTTGCGAAAAAAATTGGCAACAGATTGGGTTTTGGGCGCAAAAATAGTTCAGACAGCCTCGTTCGCAAAGAAATTTTCTTCGTTTTTATGCCCATGGTTGTCGGCGCCTCTATGCTTCTGGCGGTAGTTCTGCTGACTATTATGGGGCTCGGTCTCCCCGGTGGACACCCGCCATTCATAATATTTCCGCTGGCTTTGAATGCCGTGAGCGCTGTTATCGGTTATCCATTATGCATTTTAATCCTCACTGTCGGCACCGGCGTTTTGCAAAGCGAGTTTACGCGATTTAAATGGGTCTGGCTGATTTCTTTTATTGTGCTGATAACAATAGAAATTATCAGTCTTTCCGCATTCTACTTTTTGAGATAAGCAGTAGTTATGGCAATTGGTTTAACTGCGCAAAAGCAGGTTTCAGAATGTTATTGCCCAGGGAGATCGGCATGATCAGACAAGCAAGAATTGAAGATGCTTCAAGAATTGCAGAAATACATGTCTGCGGCTGGCGGTATGAATATCGTGGAATTTTCAGTGACTACGAATTGTTTTCGCAAAGACAGGTGTCTACAGCAATAACAAAAATGGAAAAAGCAATATCAGGCAATGCGAAAATTCTAATATATGAAGACGAAGAAGACAAAATTGTAAAGGGTTTTGCATGGCATGGCAATTCAAGAGATGAAGACGAAAAAGACGCATATGAATTATACGCGATCTATGTGCAGCCTGAATTCACAAGACACAACGTCGGGTCACAATTATTGAATGCCGTCGAAAAGCATGCAGAAGAGCAACAAAAAAAAACATTGTCGGTCTGGGTTCTTGCAGAAAATACCAATGGAATAAATTTTTATAAAAAGAACGGCTTTAAATTCGACGGTTCATCTAAAACAATCAAAGAATGGAGCAAAATAGAAAACCGGATGACAAAAACATTATAAAAGCAGGCTACCAGAACCGCTCTCAACAAGCTTTTCACCGGGGCACGAAAAATAAAGTTGTTTATTAAAGCGCATTGTGTTAGCATTGTCGTAGTTTCGGCAGCTGATGTTATTTTTTCATTTTTCTGCCGTTAACTCGGGCGGTATTTTTCCGGCAAATCTACCAGACCCCTTCGCTCAGCCGGTTACTTCGGTTTAGAGCTTTCGCCCCGCCGAAATCATGAAATGGATATTTTAATGACCACGTATTTTAGACATTCACCAAATTCAACCAACACACAGAAACAAGTAACAGCAGACAAATCCAGCGTTACCACCACTAGTCGTTCAAACAGCACAAACACCAGAGAAACTTTTCATAAGCACACCCCCGACAGCGTAAAACACGAAGCAAACCATGAACGTGCTCCCGAAAACATCTGCAAAGCGCAGACCAACGGCGAAACTTCACACACCGATATATTCGCCGTATTACACGCCGACCTGCAGAGGGGCATCACCCGCCTGGGCTTTACAAAGGCTACGCCTATTCAGCAGAGCGCTATACCGCTTGCAATGAGCGGCCGCGACATTCTCGCAAGTTCGCAAACCGGCAGCGGCAAAACAGCCGCCTTCCTGTTGCCGCTAATGCACCGCATCATCACAAGCCAGGAAGCCGAAAAAAGAGCGACCGGCCGTGTAACCCCAAGAACCAGAGCATTGATTCTTACCCCTACCCGTGAACTGGCCGCCCAGATATGCCAGCACTTCAACGATCTCGCACAATACACAACACTCAGTTGCGCCGCTGTTTTCGGCGGAGTCAGCATATTACCACAGGAAACTGCCTTCAGACGTGGCGTCGACATAATCGTAGCTACCCCCGGCAGGCTTCTTGACCATTTCAGCAAACCTTACGGCAAACTTCCGCATCTCGAATACCTTGTGCTCGACGAAGCTGACCGCATGCTTGATATGGGTTTTTTGCCCGATATCAGGCGCGTATTGAAAGCTCTGCCAACCACACAGCGCCAGACACTGTTTTTCTCGGCCACTTTGCCTGCACCAATAGTTATACTTTCAAAAGATATGCTGCGCAACCCGGCTGCGGTAGACATCGAAAGGCCACAGATTGCAGCAACCGGCATTGAACACAAAGCCTTCAAGGTCAGCGACAACCTGAAACAGGAACTCCTGATCAACATCATAGACCAGCACCAGATACGCAGTGCCATTATTTTTACCCGCACCAAGCATCGTGCCAAAAGACTTGCGCAGTTTCTTGACCGCAAAAATGTGCCTACCGACTGTATTCATGGCAATCGTAGCCAACTACAACGCACAAAGGCTCTTGAAGACTTTCGCGCGGGCAAAACCAGAGTACTCGTCGCTACAGACATTGCATCACGCGGAATTGATGTAGAAGCAGTCTCACATGTAATCAATTTTGATGTTCCGCATATAGTCGAAGATTACGTACACCGCGCCGGCCGCACTGCACGTGCAAATCTGACCGGCTATTCATATACGCTCGTATCGGCAGATGAAATGTATGATTTTGGGCAAATCGAACGAGCAATCAAAACCCGCATCCAGCAGGTAAAGCTCGAAAATTTTGACTATAACGCGAAGCCCCAGGAAGCTCTCGAAATTCCCCTGGCTCAGCGCATTGCCGAAATCCGCGCCTATAAATCAGCATGTCGAGCCAAAGCCGCCGCTAAACAACAGCGACGCAATGCACCCGCCACCCCGACAACAAGAAGCAGAGCATAAAATTTAAAAATCAGGG
>SABV01000286.1 GCA_009928855.1 Erysipelotrichia bacterium
TTTCTGAGCTTTCTGTTTGAAGCTGCTTCTGGTTATCATCGCACCACTTTTTTAAATCGGTGACAAACTGGTATTCGCTTTCGCCTAGGGCAATCGGCAAAATAGTAATCTTCCCGCCTTTTCTGACATGAAACAAAGGCTGAAATAGATGACGACCAAAGTTACAGGCATTCAAATCGCCTATCTGCAGCAGTTTATCTTTGTTCTTTTCAAGCTCTTTGCTAATCTGTTGAATACTTTGAATTACCTGCTCCGCATCGCCGTCAACAATTAGCTGATAGACATCATCACGGGGAATGTTATCATCTTCTGAAGAAAGCTCACGCAGCTCAAGACGGGGCTCTATATATTGTCGTTTGCAATAGTTATAGAAGCTTTCGCAATAGCGCTTGAGCATTTCAGCTACAACCTGTTGGATAAGCAATACCCCGGCAAAGTTGTCGGGATTCAATCTGTTCTTTGGCAGATAAAGGAAATACCATTCCTTGTTTTCAAGTAATCTTTTAATCCCCGCTTTACTGATATTCAGGTTATACCAGGTTCTTTCTCTTTTATAGCGCTCTATTTCAAAATATAGACTGTCATAATCAAGAAGAGCTAGGTGCTGATTTTGTAGATATACGTGTTCTTTGACCGCAGCTTCTTCGACGCCTTTCGATTTTATGGCCTGAATGCGTGGATACCAGTCAACCACAACCGGATTACTGGTCAAATGAGCGGGAACTTCGCCAAAAAGTGGAACTGGCCCATCTTTTTTAAAATCGTATTCTTTACCGTCTGAATCTTTTTTACGAGGCCTGAGAATTTTCAGTTTTTTACCGAAATCATAAGTAACATTGAATGGGATTTTAAAAATATGCTTCCGTTCATTGCCGGGCAAACCTTCTTTTTTAAGAAAGTCGCGAAATTTTTCCATGAATTCGGCTTCAATACCAAAGACATTAAGAGTTTCCAGTTCTTCAATAAACAACGGATGAATATTGACCGCAGCATGACCACTGCGCTTCAGGCCCCAGTCATAGCCCTTCAAACGCACGCCGCGACCAAACAGCTGAATAATCTGTGATCCTTCTGATTTACCAACATGCATTAGCCCCATGGTGCTAACACGCCAGCAATCCCAACCTTCAACGAATTTTTTCGAACCAATAAGCAGATTTATCGGCGAACTTGAATCTTTCACAGTAGAAAAGATCGCTTCGGTGAAGTCACTGTCCTCAACAGAAATTTTGACTTTCTCCTGGGCTGCGTATTCTTCAATGTGATCGCAAAGCCCCTTTGTATCACCAACATTTATTAGACCAAAAGGCTGTTCTGAGTTGCCGACTTTTAGGGCAATTTCTCCCGAGTCACCTTTCACTCTTTCAAGAACCAGAGTGCCACCGCCACGGTTATTAAAAAGCCGTTCAAGAATATCAGCATAAATCTGATCTACTGAAATGCCTTTGTTCATGGCCTTCGCCAGATATTCAAAAGAACCGGCGAAAATATCAACATCACTTGCGACGAGACCGGTATCCTGGCCTTTCAAAACAATCAAATTTTCGATCCGCTTCTGAAATCCTTTACGATCTGCAAGAAATTCTGCGATAAAGCGAACGATAGAAGCCACATCGGTAGCTACAATCAGATCTTCCTTACTCAACTTGCCGGAGGAAACGGTGCTGCCAACGAAAACCCACAGTGGTTTTTCGATATTGAAAGGCTTGAATTCAGCTTTTTTTTCTTCGTAGATTCTGAGTTGCTGATAAAATTTTAACAGGCAGGCAGTAAGGTATATTTGTTTAAGTTCTTCGAACGATTCAGGCAAATTTAGTATCTGGTAATCTTTGCCAAAGCCATCTTCGTAGAACCAGCGATACGAGTAGTCAAAAATTACGGTTTTGGCATACGCGTTTTCGAAATCGGCATTAGCAGAAGCCTTTACAGCCTGCTCAAAAGTTGCAGAGTATTCAAAAGTGAAGCCTTTGGCGCATAATTCACTTCGACGGGTAAACCAGACCCCTTCTTCTTTACCGCTCATGCCGCGATGACCTTCATCAACAAGCAACAGATTTTCGCGGCCAAGATTTCTGGTAGCGATAGTATTGGGACCATCTTTGTCAGCCAATTTAGTGATCTCGACTACATCTATGCTGCCCAATGAACCACGGCTTTCCGGTTCTAGTTTGCCAACAAAACCGAAACCGCTTTCATGGAATTCGGCGATGTGCTGATCTGACAAACGTTCATTCGGGGTAAGAAGAATGACCCTCGACAGCTGTTTATCTTTGCCGTGCTTTTGTGCGTAATCCCTATACTGAAGCAAATTTACATGCATCAACAGAGTTTTGCCGCTGCCAGTGGCATTCTGCATACAGAGTTTATTCAGATCATCTTCTTCATATAATGGCACGTTTGCATAATCTGCCCAATAGCCGTTGAATCTCTCAACAAATTCGTTCAACTCTTTTAAAAGTGCAAACCTGTCGTTGAAATATTTATCGAGATAGATTTCAACAAAAAGTAAGGTCAGCCATTGAAAGTATTTCCAGACTACGGGGCGATGTCTTTTTTCATTGATTAATTGAGTATGTCTGACAATATTCTCTTCATAGCCAAGGAGCTGTTCTTTGTTGATTTTTTTGAATTCATTCCAGAAAAGTTCACTACTAACCAGTTCATGATAAAAGCGATGCAGGTTGTCATTATCTAAACCTTCAAAACGCTGATCTTTTATTGGCTGTGCCAGTTTATGAAATGGGCGCTCTTTTTTGCCATGCCCCTTATGTTCTTTGAACACATCAATACCGAAAAGACTGATGAGCCACTGATTTAAAATCAGTTTGTCGCGGAATTCATGCTGTTTGGGGCCTTTAACTCTACTTTTTGCCATGGCTTATACCCCGCTTTTTCGCTGACTCAAGTTTTTGAAATTCTTTTTCGGCTTCAACAAAGTGCTTTTCTACTTCAGTCGGCTCTTTCAACAGATTTTTACGATATTTTTCGTATTCAATGTGAGCTTTTTTTATCGCCTCTTCGTGACTGATCTTGCCGGAATGGTTTAGTAATTCATGGTCAGAAAGCTTGAGAAAATCATCAAGTTTGCTTACCCAGTCACGCATGGTCATTGCCTTGCGACGTAATGCCTGTAGTTCTGCAAATTCAAGATACATGGTTACAATGCGGTTAAGAAGATCAAGTTCTTTTTCGTTCAAATAGTTTTTTGCGATTTCAATATCGCCTTTTCTAACATTCTTTGCTTTTGAAGAAGTTAAACCCATATTAGGCTTTGCCGAATCGGCACGACCATATACTATTTCGGCCGCTGTATGACCATGGGCAGCCCAGTGCATTTTATTCTGAATCACTCTGAAAAACTCTCGCGAAACATCGTCTTTGGGGTTGTAGTCAATGCTGGTGGCATAAATATCAAGAACTTTGCGCCAAAAAACCTTTTCAGAAGAGCGAATGTCTCTGACACGTGCCAGTAATTCTTCAAAATATTTGCCTTTTCCGTCATTTTTCAGACGGGCATCATCCATAGTGAATCCTTTAATAATGTATTCACGCAGGCGCTGCGTGGCCCATATGCGGAACTGAGTGCCACGAATACTGTTAACCCGGTAACCAACAGAAATGATTACATCGAGATTAAAAAAGTCAACATTATAGGTTTTTCCATCGTTTGCAGTTGTTGCAAATTTTGCAACAACTGAAGATCGGCTTAATTCGCCAGTTTCAAAGACATTTTTAAGATGGCGGCTGATGCCGGACTTATCAACATTGAATAGCTCGGCCAGCTGATTTAGATTCAACCAGATAGATTCATTTACCAGTCTTGTTTCAATGCGAACTTCGCCATCTTCAGATTCGTAAAGAAGAAATTCGATGTTAGTGGGAAGGTCTAATTCGGTCATGCTTCGGTCTCCCACATGCGCTTCATGAATTCTTCTTCGATAAGACGGACTTTCCAGTTTTCGCCGTCTTTTTTCAGGTTCGGGAGGTTATTGCTGCAATTCACATAGATGGTGTCGTATTCAAAATCTCTGGCGTTGATACGATTTTTGGTAAACCACTCATCGAGCATGAGATTATCTTTTTCGAGATCGCCAGTTAGTTTGCGCCAGACGATCAGAACTTTTTCTTTCATGCCATTATTGGGATTCATCGGGTCGGCGGGAACCCAGCCTTCAACTTTTCTGAACCACCAGGCATTACCTGCCTCATTGTCTTTAATCTGTTTGATCTTGTCATCGATTACCAGACGGGTATTCTGATCTTCGGGCAATTGTGAGTCTTTTACTCTTTTGAACTGACCTGTGATCAGATCAGGTGAGGCAATATGAACTACGCGCAGCCCGATAAGATAATTAAAGGTTTCGAGCAGATCAACATTCCGCATAACGTATTCATCACTGCCCGGCTTCTTAACTTTAAGCCGATAAGCGGTCGGATCAATAAAATTGTCAATATTGAGTAAAGACTGGCTACCGCGAGTTTCTGCATCAAGCATATAGTTCAGCATGTAGTCTTCTTTTAAGCCAGGGCTTGATTCAATTGCTTTTTTAGTCTTGCCGTTCTGATTGAAAGTAAGGTTGTTCAGCGCATCTTCGTATGACTCAAGGCGAATGTATTTAAAAGAAATAGATATTCCGTCATTTCTTTTTGTAGGTTTACCACTCTTC
>SABV01000031.1 GCA_009928855.1 Erysipelotrichia bacterium
GGCATCACCTATATGCAGTCTTCATCGGAAATCGGCAAACCAAGCTGGAAACTGTTGATGCTGGTAAAAGCCGACCAGGTAAATCAGAGCCAGAAATGGATCATGATAATACTCCTGCTTATGGTTTTCATTTTCATCGTTATTTTGACGGGAATTATACGCACCGGTGAAGCTTTCGGCAGTTTTGAACTGGCCCAGAGTCAATTCAAACTACTCTTCGACAACGCACCAGAGAGCATTTTAGTAGTCTCACTGGTCACCCTTGAAATTCGTGAAGCCAACGCCAGCATGCTCAGACAGTTCGAACTATCTTCTGCTGCAGGATTAAACTATTTCGAACTTATGCCCGCAACCAACCGAAAAATCACCAACGCACAACATTATCCACACGAAAAAATTTTCAAGCATGAAAGAAATTTTAAAAAGAAAAGCGGTGACACTTTTTTGGCAGACGTGACAGGCTCTATTATTGAATACAACCATGAAAAAAGCCTTCTGCTCATATTGCATGATATTTCTTTGCATAAACAGATAGAGAACAAGCTCATAGAAGCCAAAACCTCGGCAGAAGAAGCAAGCATGCTAAAAACTCGTTTCTTTGCCAATGCCAGTCACGAAATCCGAACGCCGATGACCGCAATAATAGGGCTCACAGAACTTGCAAACTCAATGTGCAAAACCGAAGACCAGAAAAAAATTCTCGGTCTCGTGAGCATTTCTGCCAAATCTTTACTCACATTAATTAACGACATCCTTGAAATTGCCCAGATCAGAACTGGCCAATTGCAAATCAGTCACACACAATTCAACCTCCACTTACTGCTCAAAGACGTTTTCGATATAATAGCCCTTCAAAGCGACCCTAAAAATGTAATTACCTCTCTCGCAATTGCTCCAGACGTCCCCCAAACGGTGGTGTCTGACCCTGACAGAATCCGCCAGATAATTATGAATCTGCTGACAAATGCTGTCAAATTCACCCCTAAGGGCAAAATAACACTGAATGTCTCCAGCTCTGAATTACAGAACGCCGGACATCTCATAACTTTTGAAGTCTCAGACACGGGGGGCGGCTTATCAGAAGAAGCAGAGGCCGGCCTTTTTAAGGTTTTTGGCCAGACCGATCTTTATCTCCGCGGAGAAAGAAAACATGCAGGGCTGAGCCTGTCGATAAGCAAAAAAATTGTAGAACTGCTTGGCGGAAAAATAGACGCCCACGGCAAATTTGCTCATGGCACAACATTCAGACTATCGATTCCGATGCAGGCAATTTCCACACCCGCTACTCAACAAGCAGATCCAGATATTTCAAAAATTAAACTGGTAAAACAAGGGCAACCTCTCAAATTTCTGGTTGCCGACGACAACGAAATAAATCTCTTTCTTGCCAGTTCTATAATAGAAAAATTTGAGGGGGTATCTAAATGTTTCAAAGACGGTATTGAAACCTTGCGAGATTTTGCAGAGAACGATTACGACGCCTTGCTCATCGATATTCAAATGCCAAAAATGGACGGCATAACCACCATTAAGGAAATACGCAAAATGCCAGGAAGCAAAGCTGAAATACCAATAATAGCAGTCAGCGCTTTTGCCTCGGAACATGAAAAAAATATGGCCTGCGAAGCCGGGGCAAACCACTACCTCTCCAAACCATATTTTCCCGAAGATCTGGTAAAAGCAATCAGACTTGTTCTGAAGCAAAAAAATTCTGAGACTGAAGCAGAAAGCGACTTTGCTCTTTCTTCAGACAGCGCCGAGAAAGGCTTGAAGCCCTCTGCCAGTCTTCAGCAAATCAACCAAAAGGAATTTGAACTAAGAGTTCTCAAAAAACCCGAAAATATACTGCAAATATGCGACATATTCTCGCGACGTTCTGAAGCGCTGCTAAATAGCCTTGAATCATCACTGACCGAACAGGATTGCTTAAAGCTACGTGAAACAGCGCATTCAATAAAAGGTCTTACCGGCATGTTGGCCGCATCAAATGTTTTTGAACTGGCACGAAATATCGAATCACTCAGCAAAGACGGCAATTTTACAGAAGCGGCTGCTCTTGTGCCTGAACTTAAAACAAAAATAATAGAAATTGCTTCTGACCTCGTAATTCTGCGCCGAGAAGCCGAAAAAAAACTTGTTTAATTATGGAACACTTTTTGCTAGGCTAAGTCTCTGAATTCCAGACTGCGCAAATTTTGAACGAGGTCATGAATGTTCAATAAGAACTCGAAGAAAAAACTGAAACTGATCAGTAAATGGTTTATGCTGGCCGCATTCATTGCGGTTTTTTTATTTCTGCACATCAGATTTGGCAAAGAAGCGCGTGATGCTTTCTCTGTTTTTGCGGGTGCGCTTGGAATGTTTATATTCGGCATGAACCTTATGAGCAGCAGTTTACAGGTCATTGCCGGAAGCAGCCTGAAAACAATTATTTCAACCCTTACGCGCAACCCTTTTACGGCGATGTTAACAGGACTCGCGGTAACGGCAATAATACAAAGCAGTTCTGCCACAACCGTCATGACTGTTGGCTTTGTAAACGCCGGCCTGATGAACCTTCACCAAGCCATCGGCGTTATCCTTGGAGCCAACATCGGCACGACCGTAACAGCCCAGCTGATTGCTTTTCGCCTCGATGATCTTGCATGGCCTGTTCTTGCAATCGGCAGCGCAATGATCATGTTCAGCAAAAGCCGCAAAAATCGCTCATTCGGCGAAGCAATGCTTGGATTCGCACTTCTTTTCCTTGGCATGAAGTTCATGGGAGACTCTCTCAAAGTATATCGCGAGCATGAAACTTTTAAAAACGTATTTGTAATGCTCTCTCAACACCGCATACTGGGAGTCTTAGCCGGGCTACTGGTCACACTCGTCGTACAGAGCAGTTCTGCCACAGTGGGCCTTACCATGAGCCTCATAGGGACAGGGGCCTTCGGGAACGAGCCATTCACAGCGCTGGCAGCGGCCGTGCCGATAATACTTGGCGACAACATCGGCACCTGCATAACCGCACTTCTCGCATCAATCGGTACGTCTAAAAATGCCCAGAGAGCCGCCTTAGCTCACACACTTTTCAATATCATAGGCACTCTTCTGGTTTTGCCTCTTCTTCACCCTTACTGCAAAATGATCATGATGACCTCAAGCGAACCGATGAGGCAGGTTGCCAATGCCCACAGCATTTTCAATATAGCCAACACCATTCTATTTTTGCCATTCACTGGCGTGCTCAAGGCAATCGTTATGTTGATCATGCCGACAACAGAGGATGAAGGCGAAGCAATAAACAATCTCGACAAACGTTTTCTCGCAACTCCGCCCATTGCCATTGCACAGGCAGAAGAACATTTAAAACGGACAATAGCGATTATTGTAAAAAAATTCAGCAAGATAAACGAACTGCTCGACAACCAGGATACAGACCTGGATGAAGTTGCCAGCGTATCTGGAAGCATCGAAACGCTGCACAAACAACGTGATCAGATCACCCGTGACTTGAACAGATTTTTAATCGCGCTGGCCCAAAAAAACCTCTCTGAAGATCTTAGCAGGCAGGTAACCAGAATCATTTATTTGAGCAAAGATCAGGAAATAATCTCATCCCAGCTGGAAAAATTTCTGAGTTTGCTGATGGATCAGACAGAAAACGGAAAAGCTCTTTCATCAGAAGCGAGAGAAGAGCTTCACATCTGCATGCACCGCATTCTTGAGATATACCTGACCATGACAGAGACACTTGCTCTGAACAAAGAAAAGGCCGAAGAGCTTGTGCAACAAATATACAGCCAGTCGATGCTCGACCGGGCAGCGCGTAACAATCTGCTGCATCGAATCAAAACTGGGCAGCATGACCCACTCGAAAGTATTATCCTGCTAGACTCACTGCGAAGCATCGACAGTCTTCTCAGCTCTATGCACCACACATGCGAGCACCTGCAGTATAGATTTTGAATACCAACGTTTACAGAAGAGCTGCTGAATGGTATAAAACAAGATTTGGCGGGCGAGTACAAAAAATCGCAATCGATGCGGGCTTTTCGTGCCCGAACCGTGATGGCACTCTTTCGACAGCTGGTTGTACTTATTGTAACAACGACAGCTTTTCTCCGTTTTACAGTAATCCCGTTCTCTCAATCACCGAACAGTTGAGCGCGGGCGCTAAATTTTGCCAAAAGCGTTATCAATGCCAACGCTTTTTTGCTTATTTTCAATCTTACTCGTGTACATACGCCCCGCTGGAAATCCTTAAACAAAAATATGCTGAAGCTTCTGATTTTAAAGGCGTCGAGGGGCTCATAATAGCAACCAGACCAGATTGCCTGACAGAGGAAATCGTAACTCTTCTTCAAGAAATCAGCAAAAAAACATATCTCAGAATAGAATTGGGAGTAGAATCTTTCGACGACAGAGTGCTGGCGGCAGTCAACCGCTGCCATAATGCAGAAACAGCAAAAAATGCCATTATCACGATGCGCAAAAAAGGCATCGACGTATCCGCTCACCTTATATTCGGGCTTCCAGACGAATCTTATGACTGCGCGGTAACAACAGCGAGAGAAATAGCAAATTCAGGCGCCAATTTTGTTAAGCTGCACCACCTGCAAATCGTCAAAAACAGCAGACTGGCAAACATTATTGCAACCGACCCTCAAAGCATCAAATTGCACACCATCAATTCGTATCTAGATGCTGTTGCTGCCTTTATAACACATTTGCCCGACGAAGTAGCCATCGAAAGACTCATAAACAGAGTGCCGCCAGATCAGCTCATAGCACCGGTCTGGAACAACATCGATGAATCTTCTTTTCAGCGACTTCTTATAGAAAAGCTGAAAAAACAAAATCTTTACCAGGGCGCAAAATTCAGCAAAGATTGCTGAATTTTTAACACAACGAAATATTTTCACACATATTTTATTTGCCGATCAAACTGAACGAAATGCTTTATTAAAGAAACACAGCAGTATTGCCGACACAGTAAAAACATGGTACGGCTTTTGCTGGAATATACCTGACTACTAAAGAGGTAATCACAATGACTAAAAAAATACTGACTGCTCTCGTAGTTATGGGCACGCTTTGTTCAGGGTTCGCATTTTCACAGGACAACGCCATCACCGCAGAAAAGATGTTGAAATATTTCACATCAATGTACGCGCCCTCCAGCGATGTAAGGGCATCGCGGATGATGACCTTCGGTCAGGAACTCGTACCCGAAAGAAATTTTTTGAAATAACTTCGGTGCTTCCCGGGCAATTACTCCGTGATTGTTTTTGCTACCGCCACCCTGGTGGGCACGAAGACTTTGCAAGAACTCTTAACCAGGTGTCTAAGGCTGAAAATTCGCTACCAGCGCTTTGCCTCTCGACAAGATCCACAAGTTGCCTTACAAAATTTTCGGCGGCAAGCGCCCGATATCGTTCTTCTTGAGTGCTTGCGATCTCTAGTCGCTGAAATGAAGCTACGACATCTAGAAGATTTTTTAATTCGTCTTTAAGATTGCCGGCCACTATCGAAGAATTTGGCAAAGAAGCTGCAGCACGCCGGTATAAGCTCATTTCTTCTACAAGGCGACGATTTTTTTCTCTGAGAATGCCTTGAAGTTTGACCAGTTCAAGATGGGCCTTTACCCGGGCCAATAATTCCTGGTTGTTTATGGGCTTAACCAGATAGTCGGCTCCACCCAGCTCAAAGCCCTTCACAATCTCTTCTATCTGAGAACGGGCGGTGAGAAAAATCACTGGAATATGCCTGGTTTCAAGGTTATCTTTCAGAAAGCGGCAAACTTTGAAGCCATCCATGTCAGGCATCATAACATCAAGAAGAATCAAGTCTGGGTGGGTTTTTTCGACAAATTCGAGCGCTTTCAGGCCACTTTGCGCGAGAGTAATCCGATAACCCTCGTGGCCAAGGAGTTCCCCGGCAATCTGCAGGTTTATCGGCGTATCATCAACAACAAGAATAAGAGGACTCTCGCTTTTATCCAAACTCAACCACCATAATGTTTTATTTTTTTATAGAATAGGGCGTAGAGCTGCTAACAAAAAGGATCTAAGAACCATCTCACAAAAAACACTTATATATATCATTCTACCATAAAATTTTAGTAACAAGCTAAAAATTGTTTTGCAAGTCAATAATAAACACACCTGGTTGTATGAGTGGGGGCAAGATCGTATGTACGCGACTGACCGCGGTTCCAGAGCAGGTAATCTAATCCCTGCGAGGTAACAGAAATGCCACGGCTCGCAAAAGTTTCGCGCAAGAGTTCTACAGCATGAATTGCACAGGCCCTGAGTTCTATCTCTTCGTTAGAACCAGATCTCAGAATTTGCCCCGACGAAATTGCGTCAGACAGCTCTTTACAGTAAGACAAAAGGCCGTCTGTTCTCAAAACATGCGGAACCAGATTATCCGCAAAAATAGTTAATTCTTCAATATCTTCAAAAAAGCCGAAACCACGACCAGAGAAAGCGATATTTAAATCTGATGCGGTTATCTGAGCTCTTTTAAGCAACAATACCTCTTCGCCGCAGTAGGGAAAATAATCGCGATAAAAAGGCATCCTGAGCAAAATTTCTGCCAATGTCGATGCCGAGCAGTTAGCAGATTTGATAAGATTAACCCAGTTGCCCGAGAATTCTTGCACCAATAAATTGCCCAGATCACGCCAGGCTTGGGCAAAAAAGGTCATCAGTTCAAAAGCGGTACAGTTTGCCGGGTTTTGCCTGAATATTTCACAACATTCTTGTACGGTTACCTGCTGCAAAAAATTTGCGGTATAGCCACCACGCCTGATAAAATCGTTTTTGAGCCTCGAAGCCACGGTAAAATAACCATTTTTACCGGGTTCCAGGTCCAGTTGTGAAAAATACCCCGAACCAAAATTTATACTGTCAAGACAGAGAAAATAAGCCAGCGTTGCTTCAGAATCATCACAAAAATGATTATCTGTATCCATAACAGTATTTAAAGCAATTTCTATTGGCAAAGACGCGGCGTACTCGTCTAAAAAAGCCCTGTTGATTTTAACAGAAACGGCTAAGTCCGCAACTCGGGCGCAGGTTTTTCTGATGTTTAAAAAAAGTCGGTTTTTCATGAGGTTCTCCGAAACTCTTAAAGGCTATAACCCATTTTACAATTACCAAGGCGGGCTTTCAAGATTTTTCAGATAAATAAGCAATTTAAGAGTGCTGTGATATAATCCGTCTCAAATTTATTCGAGGCGCATTTTTTATGAATAAGCAGATCAAAGACAAAATTTTCGCAGATATCATTCAAAAACCTGCCGACTTCGTATTTGACGAGCGGGTCGCTGCTGTTTTTCCTGATATGCTGCAACGATCGATTCCCGGGTATCCCGCTATCATAAACATGATCGAAACCCTTACCAGCAGATTTGCACAGCCTGATTCGAATCTTTATGACCTGGGCTGCTCGCTTGGAGCCAGCTCCTTTTCGATGCTCAGCGGCCTGAAAGTGCCGAATTGTCATATTATTGCAATAGACAATTCTCAGGCCATGATAGATCGTTGCCAAAAAATGCCGGTCAAAAAAAATGATACCGCCCGAATAGAATTTCGCTGCGAGGACATACTTAAAAGCACAATAAACAACGCCTCTGTCGTAGTAATGAATTTCACTCTGCAGTTTGTCGACCCGGCTTCACGTTGCCAGCTTTTAAACACAATCTGCTCTGGCATGCGCCCGGGCGGCATTATGATTCTTTCTGAAAAAGTTAAATTTGCCGACCAGCGGGTAAACGAACTGTTGATAGACACCTACCATGCCTTTAAAAAAGCAAACGGCTACAGTGACCTTGAAATAAGCCAGAAACGCAATGCTCTCGAAAACGTTCTGATTCCTGAAACGATCAAAGACCACCAGGATCGCTTGATCAGAGCAGGCTTTAAAAGCGCAGAAATATGGTTTCAATGTTTTAACTTCATGTCAATGCTGGCCATAAAGTAATGAGCTATTTTAATTTTGACAATTTTTACGAAACCGCAAAACAATGCGACCTGGCAAAATGGGTCGATCAACTTCAGACCGCCGTGCAGTCAGCAATCATTAAGCCCGACGGTAACCTTTCCAAATGGGTAGCAGCTCTAGAATCACTTCCGAAACAAAAATGCAACGAATTCAAACTCGACAAAGCAGCTGTAACAGCGACCGCTGATAATATCGGCAAAGACTTTCAAGAAAAGCTTAAGAATGCTCTGATGCAACTGAAGCCATGGCGTAAAGGTCCGTTCAACCTTTGCGGCGTCGAAATAGACAGCGAATGGCGTTCAGACTTGAAATGGGATAGGGTCGCACCTCATATTTCGCCACTGAAAGAAAGAAAAATACTGGATATCGGCTGCGGCAACGGTTACCACATGTTCAGAATGGCTGCCGAACAAGCAAAACTGGTTGTCGGCATTGATCCGTCAATGCTTTTTCTAGCACAGTTTACAGCAATAAACAAATACATGGCCCTTCCCAATGTTTTTTTATTGCCAATCGGCTTCGAAAGCCTGCCACAAGACATGGAAGCCTTTGACACGGTATTCTCAATGGGTGTTTTTTACCACCGGCGATCCCCATTTGATTTTCTGCGCGCTCTTAAATCGCTGTTACGCAAAGATGGCGAACTTATACTTGAAACCCTTATAATAAAAGGCGATAAACAGCAGACACTTGTACCTCTCGACCGATATGCGCGCATGAACAACGTCTGGTTCATACCCTCCGCTGACGCAATGGCTCACTGGCTCGAAAAATCAGGGTTCAAAGACATCAAAGTTGTCGATATTGCAAAAACCACAACAGAAGAACAACGCAGCACCGAATGGATGCCAGGCGAATCTCTCGCTCAGTGCCTGAACCCATTGGACCAGAATACAACCGTAGAAGGCCTGCCCGCACCTTTAAGAGCCGTCTTTACAGCAAAAAAAATCTAACTGTACCCCTTGACAAAAATTGCGAAACTTGGCATAAGCAGAGTAGGAGATTGTCAAAATATTCTATTTTTTCTTAGTTTGCAAAGGAGATGCAGGTAAGGTGAAAACTCAAAAGCCAGAAAAGAAAATTTTGAGAAAAATGAAGAGGGAATACGATGATTTCGAGGATACCCCACGCAAGTCAAAAGATAAAAAACCAAAGCGCGGGCAAAAAACTTTTTATGACGACGAAGACGAAAACATTAACGAAAATCGATAACTGAGACGCCAGTCCCCGCCCAGCGAACCGCGAAAGGAAACCACGCGAATGAAACACAGATTCTTGACCACCGCTGCCATTGCAGCCGGCTTCGCAGCCATGTCCATCGGCCCGATTATGGCTGCAACATTTTCAGGCATGATTACAGTGGCTCGCGACTCAAGCCGCTCAATTGTAAGCGCAGTCTTAGAAACCCCAAACCGCGATGGAGCGGGTAATTTAATCATCTACAATATCGTAATGGACGAAAATGGCAGAGCTATTGCCGAACAATACGAAAATAAGGACGTCAAAATAGACGGCGCTTTAAACGGCAAAGACATTACCGCAGACACCTGGGAAGGAACAACAAACTCATCCTCCGGTTCATCCCAGTCTTACAATGATCCAGAACCGGAGCCCGAACCAGAACCCGAACCGGAGCCAGAAGAACCGTCCGAAGATCCGGAATCTTCGGACGATAAGCCAGCCGACAATAATGATTCTGGTGACGACGAAACAACAAACAATGATGATAACAACACCGAAGAATCTTCCTCTGACACCGACTCTGAAACTTCTGAAACCTCCGAAACTTCCGAAGATTCAGACAACGCTTCAGACGATTCATCTTCTGATTCGACAGAAGAACCATCTGAAGATTAAAAAACAACTTGCCTCCCCCCTTTCGAGGGGGGATTTTTTTTTGCAGCAGTTATAGAAATATTGTGATAGACTGATCTCGATAGAAAGCAAATTCGTTCTGGAGTGATTGAATTGTTCAGCGTCATCATTGCCATACGGGCAAAATCGGCGGCCAACATATTCCGCCTTTGCGAATTTTTTGGAGGCCGTCAAGGCCTTGACGTCTTTGCTGTCTTCCATACCACCCAACAACGACGCTACGGATTTTCGTAGTGCGGGCTTTTGTTGCAGTTGTTCTGACATAACCGACCTACGAACCAGCCCCGGGCACAACAAACACAGATCAGGAGGGAATGAAATGTACGACGCACCCAAGCTTAATTTGAGCAAAAGCATAGCAGAATTTGAATATGGCAAAACCTGTACACCGGGTGGTGTATTAGGCATCAGACGCCCATACAATTTTGTTGAAGGCGAATACCCCATATATTTTGAACACGGCAAAGGCGGTAGAATAACTGATATCGACGGCAATGAATACCTCGATTATCTATGCGCATACGGTCCAATAATTATTGGGCACCGCGAAGAAGAGATCGACAACGCGGCGATAGCACAGATTCGCGACAAAGGCTTTTGTTTTTCGCTGACTCAATCAATACAGAACAAACTGGCCGCAAAATTAAAAAGCCTGATCAAATGTGCCGAAATGGCGGTTTTCGTCAAAACAGGATCAGACGCCACAACGCTGGCTACCAGAGTAGCCCGCGGTTACACGGGAAAAACCAAAATCATGCGTTGCGGCTACCACGGCTGGCATGACTGGTGCGTCGAAGTTAAAGGCGGCGTTCCGGCAAAGCTTTATGAAGACACACATGAGTTTCATTACAACCATCTTGAAGAGCTCGAAGACCTGATGAAGAAGCATGGTGACAACACAGCAGCTATAATAGTCACCCCTATCGGTCATCCGCTGGCTGAACAGGTAGAATACCCCAAACCCGGCTTTCTCGAAGGCGTCAGAGCACTTGCCGACAAATATGGCGCCCTGCTGATTTTTGATGAAATCAGAACCGGCTTCAGAGTTCACATCGGTGGCGCCCAAACCCTGCTCGGAGTTACTCCCGATCTGGCAACTTTTGGCAAAGCTCTTGCCAATGGCTATCCTATAGGAGCATGCGTAGGCAAAACCCAGTTTATGAAAAAACTGGAAAAAGAAGTTTTTATTTCCTCCACTTTTTTCCCGAACAGCGTTGAATTCGCCGCAGCCCTAAAGACCCTCGAAATACTCGAAAGAGACAAAATACTCGATGTCATCAAGAAAAAAGGCGAATGGTTTAACGCTGAACTCGCTAAAGTTCTCGGCAGGCACAAGGTTGCAACCGAGGCATCACCGGTTCCACAGATGCCTTTTATAACCTTTAAAAAGAACGAAGCTAAAACTTACAAAGAAATGCGCAAAGATTTTTACACGCAGCTGATCAGGCGCAAAGTCTTTTTGCAGCCATATCATCACGGTTATGTGTGTTACCGCCACACAGACGAAGATCTCAAATACACCATAAAATCAATTGATGAAGCGCTTTCCTTCGTTGACGAGAAGAAATATTGAGGAATAACCCAATGGAAAAACTCATCATCACAGCTGCAATATGCGGCGCCGAAGTAACCAAACAGCATAATCCGGCAATACCCTATACTCTTGAAGAAATTGCCAGTGAAGCAGAATCAGCTGCCAAAGCCGGAGCATCTGTCATCCATCTGCATGTCAGAGAAGACGACGGCACCCCGACCCAAAGCAGCAATCGCTTTAAAGCTGCTTTTGAAGCCATAAAAAAACGCTGCCCCAATATAATCATACAGCCCTCCACAGGTGGAGCTGTCGGAATGTCTAATGCAGAGCGACTTCAGCCAGTCTTCTTAAAACCAGAAATGGCAACTCTCGACTGCGGTACTGTCAATTTTGGCAATGACGATATTTTTGTAAACTCAGAAAACACCATAATAGAGTTTGGAAAAAATATGATCGAACTCGGTGTTAAGCCCGAGATCGAAGTCTTTGACAAAGGAATGATCGATACAGCTATAAGACTGCAGAACAAAGGACACATCAAGTCCCCAATGCATTTCAACTTTGTAATGGGTGTAACCGGAGGCATAGCAGCCACGGTCAGAGATCTTGTGTTTATGCAGGGCAGTATTCCCCATGGAAGCACTTTCACCGTATCTGGAATAGGCCGTGCACAGTTTCAGATGGCTGCCGCCACTATTGTAATGGGCGGGCATGTCAGGGTTGGTTTTGAGGACAACATCTACCTGGCAAAAGGCGTTTTGGCCAAATCGAACGGAGAACTGGTCGCAAAAGCAGCTCGAATAGCGCTTGAACTTGGTCGCGAAATTGCTTCCCCAGAAGAAGCAAGGGCAATATTAGGGCTTAAGGCTCTCTAAAACCGATACCCTCACAGTGAAAGGCCTGATAAATGTTTGACAAGGTTATAACTAAAAAAGATTTCGAAAACCTGATTAAAGATGAAATGGTAATAATGGTCGGCGGCTTTCTCGGCTGCGGTACTCCTGAAACTCTCGTTGAGATCATACTCGAAAAGGGAGTCAAAAATCTTACGCTTATCACAAATGACACCTCTTTCACGAACAAGGGCGTCGGCCGCCTGATTGCATCACAGCAGGTCGCGCGGGTTATTACCTCACACATAGGCACTAACCCGGAAACCGCCAGACAGATGGTAGAAGGCACTCTGAAAGTTGAACTTGTTCCTCAAGGCACCCTGGCCGAGCGTATAAGATCTGCCGGTGCAGGCCTGGGCGGCTTTCTTACGCCGACCGGAGTAGGAACAATTGTCGAAGAAGGCAAACAAAAGCTGACCATAGATGGTCATGAATACCTGCTGGAAACGCCACTGAAGGCAGACCTTGCCATTATTCTGGGCGGCACTGTCGACCCGAGCGGCAACATTGTGTACAACGCCACAGCCCGCAATTTCAATCCATTAATGGCCATGGCCGCAGAAACAGTAGTAGTAGAAGCAGAGAAAATGGTCAAAATCGGAGAAATTATGCCAGAACTGGTTATGACGCCGGGGCCTCTGGTCACCCACATCTTCAGGTCAGACAGAAACTGACTTATCAGACAGACAGGGAGCAGAACATGATAGAAGATATTGAATCAGCAAAAAGTATTATTGCCAGGCGCATTGCCAGAGAATTCAAAAACAATCAGCTGGTGAACCTCGGAATTGGTCTGCCAACGCTCGTCGCGAACCATATTCCACAGGGTATCAATGTAATTCTGCAGTCAGAAAATGGCATGATAGGAATGGGCCCGGAACCTGAAAAAGGCAAAGAAAACCCCTCTCTTACAAACGCTGGAGGGGCGATGGTAACGATTCTGCCTTACGGAAGCTATTTTGACAGCGCAATGTCATTTGCGCTCATTCGCGGAAAACACGTGGAATACACTGTTCTGGGTGCGCTGGAAGTCGACCAGGAAGGCAGTCTTGCCAGCTGGATCATTCCGGGGAAAAAGGTGCCAGGAATGGGAGGCGCCATGGATCTCGTAGTTGGCGCTAAAAACGTTATTGTTTCGACTCTACATACCGAACGCGGAAAACCAAAAATTCTGAAAAAATGCAAACTCCCGCTGACGGCTCGCCACGTCGTTAACATGATTGTTACCGAATTGGCCGTTTTCAAGGTAACCCCCGGCGGACTGGCTCTCTTTGAAATAAACAAAGACAGCAGCATAGACGAGGTCAAAGCCAATACTGAAGCAGACTTCATTATCTCTGAACACCTCAAATTCATGGAAATATAATCTTAATATTTTTACAACCCGATAACACGCAAGGAGAAACTGGAATGAAAAAAGGATGCCCCTACGGAACCCACAGAGTAATAGAACCCAAAGGCGTGTTGCCGCAACCGGCAACAAAAATCGACAACACCATGGAAATCTATGACAACGAAATTCTCATTGATGTCCAGACTCTGAATGTCGATTCAGCCAGTTTTACACAGATCGAGAAGCAGGCCAACGGCAACATAGAAGAAATCAAAAAAATTATGAAGGGCCTCGTAGCCAAGCAGGGCAAGCATAAAAACCCGGTCACAGGATCAGGCGGCATGCTTATCGGGACAGTGAAAAAAATCGGACCCGCCCTGAATGGCAAAACAGACCTCAAGGTCGGGGACAAAATTGCTACCCTGGTGTCGCTGTCATTAACCCCCCTGGTGATAGAAGAAATTCTTGAAGTAAGACCAGACATCGACCAGGTCGACATCAAGGGGCAGGCAATTCTTTTCGAAAGCGGCATTTACGCAGTTCTGCCCAAGGATATGCCCGAAACCCTCGCTCTCTCGGTTTTGGATGTTGCCGGCGCTCCGGCTCAGGCCGCGAAACTGGTACACCCCGGCGATACCGTTGTAGTAATAGGCGGCGGCGGAAAATCGGGTCTCCTCTGTCTTTATGAAGCAAAGAAAAGAGCCGGGATTACTGGCAAGGTTATCTGCATCGGCGGCAGTGAAAAAAGCACCAACAGAGCAAGACAACTGGAGCTTGCCGATGAATATTTTGCAGCTGACGCTACTGATGCAATTGGCATTTACAACAAGATAATGCAGCTCACAGACGGGAAACTTGCCGACCTCGTCATCAACTGCGTTAACATCCCCAACACTGAAATGGCAAGCATCCTGGCATGCAAAGAAGACGGAACCGTCTATTTCTTCAGCATGGCAACAAGCTTTACCCAGGCTGCCCTCGGAGCAGAAGGCGTAGGCAAAGATGTTAACATGATCATAGGTAACGGTTATTCAAAAGGACATGCAGCCATAGCACTGCAAGTCATCCGCGAAAGCGCCCCCCTGCGCAAACTTTTCGAAGAAATGTACTGCTAATACGCCTTAAGCGCACGGCAGGGAAAGGAAACTACCCTTGAACAGCGATTACACCAGAGATGAGCATTTACTGAGACGCAAAAAACTGTTTCCAAATGTCAGCGATGCCGACTGGAACAATTGGAAATGGCAGGTCAAAAATCGCATCGAAACGATTGAGGAACTCAAAAAATACGTCAGCCTGACTGAGCTGGAGATTGACGGAATACAAGACTGCCTCACCACTCTGCGTATGGCTATCACTCCCTACTACCTCACGCTTATAAATCCTGACAATCCGAACGATCCGGTCAGAAAGCAGGCTATTCCGACTGCTTCAGAACTTTATCGTTCACCGGCCGATCTCGAAGATCCTCTGCATGAAGATGGTGACTCGCCGGTTCCCGGGTTAACCCACCGTTATCCCGACCGGGCATTGCTTCTTGTCACAGACCAGTGTTCTATGTATTGTCGGCACTGCACAAGAAGACGTTTTGCCGGCCAGAAAGACTGTGCCATGCCTGCGAGTAATATTGACAAAGCGATTGACTATATAGCCGCCAACCCGCAGATTCGCGATGTAGTTGTCTCGGGAGGTGATCCACTTCTTCTTGACGACAATAAGCTAGAAGGCATTATCCAGAAACTCAGAGCTATTCCACACGTCGAGATTATCAGAATCGGCACTAGAACTCCCGTGGTATTGCCTCAGCGTATAACGCCCGAATTATGTGATATGCTGAAAAAATACCATCCGATCTGGGTAAACACTCACTACAACCATCCGAAAGAAATCACCAGTGATGCCGCCCGGGCCTGCGAACTATTGAGTTACGCCGGCATACCGCTCGGAAACCAGTCAGTGTTGCTGGCCGGGGTCAACGATTGTGTACACGTAATGAAAAAACTTGTACACGAACTGATAAAGGTAAGAGTGAGACCTTATTACATCTATCAATGCGATCTTTCTTATGGTCTCTCACACTTCAGAACTCCAGTTGCCAAGGGAATCGAAATCATAGAAGCATTGCGAGGCCACACAAGCGGCTTCTGCGTGCCAACCTATGTTGTCGATGCACCAGGTGGCGGCGGCAAAATTCCTGTGATGCCCAGCTACCTTATTTCCAGTGGCTACGAAAAGACAATTCTGCGCAATTATGAAGGCGTAATTACCTGCTATAACGAACCCCATGGCTACAAACCAACCTGCGCATGTGAAGCGTGCCAGAAAGGCAATGTCGAAATAGAGGGCGTCGCCGGACTTCATCACGGTAAAATTTCGCTCGAACCAGAGGGGTTAAGGCGCAAAAAGCGCAAAAAAAGAACCTGACAGCATGCGCAGGTCGCTCTTAGAACTGGCAAAAAACTCTTCTTGCGTCGCCATAATAGGTATGGAAAAAAACGCAGGGAAAACAACGGTTTTAAACCATCTTCTAGCGGACGACCGGCGCTGTATCAGCGCTGTTACTTCAATCGGTTATGACGGAGAAGACGTCGATCAGGTAACAGGCACAGATAAACCGAGCATCTATGTTGGCTGTGGCACGCTAGTTGCCACAGCCAACAATCTTTTAGGGCAATGCGATTTTACCCGCGAACTGCTTGGTTTTACCGGTTTTCACACTCCGATGGGCGAGGTTCTTGTCTTGAGGGCGCTCAGCGATGGGTATGCGCAGATAGCCGGGCCTTCGACTACTGCCCAGATGGGCATGCTGATACAGATGCTTCAAAAATACGGCGCGACAAAAACATTCATTGATGGCGCCGCAGCACGCAAATCTACTGCAGCAATATCAAGTTCTGACGCCTGCATTCTTGCAACAGGAGCGTCATTTTCTCACGACATAGAACACATAGTCTCACAAACAAAGCACTATGTGAGCCTGCTCACACTACCAACCACTAATAATGAGGCGTTACGCCATAGCGCACTCGCAACAGCCATTTCGGCACACAACACCTGTCTGCTACTGGACCAAAACGGACAGCTGATAAATTCATCAGATTCTCTTGCCGAAACCTCTGCAGACCTTATTGCAGCAAAACTGGCAGAGGTCAAGAGTCTTGTATTTACGGGTGCAGTGACGCAAAAACTTATACAACGTCTGCTCGCCAAGGCAAAAAAACTTGTCGGTCTGCAAATTATAGCCGAAGATGGCACAAGATTCATGCTGCCCGATTCACAAATACAAGAATTGCAACAACGCGGAGCGACAATGTTTGTCAGACGCTCTGTAAATTTGCTTGCAGTGACGGTAAACCCGGTTTCGCCCGCCGGATTCACTCTCGACAGCCATCATCTTTGCGAACGCCTCAGGCAGAGCATTAACATGCCAGTCTTTGACATACTTGCCCCTGATGCCTAATAGAACATTTGCAGCAAAAAAGCGCCTCTGCCAGCCTGCATTAAGTTTTGAATAAAAGGGAACTGCCGCCATGCACAAACAAAAAAAATACAAAGCTGCCACTCCGGGGGTTGCCTGGCTGCTGACTAATCTACAAATTGAATCTCCATACGGACGCGAAGCCCTCAAAGAACTGCAACCGGCCGGTTCAAATGCACAGATTTTGAATAATACTCTCGACGAATTATCTCTCACAATAGCACTTATCAGGCAAAATCCTGATTTTATCGAAAAAACCGATAGTATTTTTAAAGGCCTGCGTAATATCGGCGGTTCTTTGAATAATCTTGCGCAATCACTCACGCCTGATGAAACAGAACTGCTGGAAATCAAAAATTTCGCTATTCTTCTCACCGGATTAAGCAGTTTCTACAACCAGAGCGGCCTGAAGCTTGCGTCAATTCAATTTGATGACATTCAACCGGTTATTACCGTCTTAAACCCTGACTCTGTTATCATTTCATCGTTTCACATACACGAGGCTTATTCAGAGAAGCTTAAACAAATACGAACAGAGAAAAAAAAGCTGGAATCAGCCATTTTAAAAGAAACAAATCAGGCAGCCAAAGACTCTCTCAGAAAAAATCGCGCCAACCTGGTACAGTTAGAAAAAGCAGAAGAATTCAACGTCAGAAGCACCCTTGGAAAACAGCTGCAAAACTGGCTGCCACAATTACGCAATAATGCAATCATGGTCGGCAAACTTGAGCTGCTGCTGGCTAAAGCGAAACTGGCCTTATCCTGGCCGGCCTGCCGACCGCAGATTCTTTCTGGCGGGTCACCGATACAGGTAAAAGAAGCCATAAACCCGCAGATAGTAGATATTCTCGCTCAGCACGGCAAAACCTTTACTCCGGTTACTATCGAAATCACAAAAGGGGCTACGCTCGTTACCGGTGCCAACATGGGTGGAAAAACAGTCGCACTGATGACAATAGCCATGAATGCAGAGCTGGCAATGCTCGGGTTCTTCGTATTTGCCCGAGAGTTCTCAATACCTCCCCTGGACTTTATCTATCTGGTCGCTGGTGACTCGCAAAATCAGATGTCGGGTCTCAGCAGTTTTGGTGCCGAAATCATCAGACTTAACGAGTTTATTGCCCACAGCAATAGCGGAACAGGTCTTGCCGTATTCGACGAGTTTGCCCGCTCAACCAATCCGTATGAAGGAAGTCGTTTCGTGCAGGCCCTAAGTGAATATCTGCAACAATCTGCTTCATATGGCATTATTGCCACACACTACGATGGCATAAGTCTTCAGGGAGCCTCATGTTACCAGGTAACAGGCCTCAAGAACAAGCATGTAACCCCACCCGTCACCACCGACCGCTCGCAGGTGCTCAACAATATCTGCGACAACATGGATTACCGCCTGATAAAAATCGAAGGCAGCTATGAGGTTCCCAAAGATGCCCTGAACATCGCCACAATGCTTGAAACCGACCCCGGTTTTCTGGATATACTCAAAAAATACTACAGTTAAAAAAGCTGCGAATTTATCAAATCAGCGGTATAATTGGGCAAAATGCCACACAAGGTAAGGAAAAGCGATGAAAAGCAAACTCAATCTCAATTTTGCCATAGTCGAAAAAGCCAGACAATCAGCCAGAGAAATCGCCAGCAGCACTCATAAGTTTATCGAAAAACACACCAGCGTCACCATTGAACGCACTTGCGCCAGATTGCTTGGCGTAGATGGCGTAGACGCCGACGGAGTACCGCTGCCGAACATTCTGGTCGAAAACATCAGAAGCAACAATGGTCTTTCGCTGGGCCTTTCTGCGTATCTGGGCAACGCCATTATACAAACAGGTAAAACTGCCCAGGAAATAGCCGAAGCAGTCTCAAAAGGCGAACTCGACATTACCCGGCTGCAAATGGCCGATATGTTTGAAATAAAAGCAAAAATAGACGAAATCGCCCGGCAAACAGTTGAACGCATAAAAGAAAACCGCCATAAACGCGAAAAATATCTTGGCCAATATGGCGACAAACAGGGTCCATATATTTATGTAATCGTTGCCACAGGCAACATCTACGAAGATATCACACAGGCAAAAGCTGCCGCTGCACAGGGCGCCGATGTAATCGCCGTCATACGCACCACCGGGCAGAGTCTTCTCGACTATGTTCCATTCGGGGCGACTACAGAAGGCTTTGGTGGGACATTTGCGACCCAGGAAAATTTCAGGCTGATGCGCAAAGCGCTTGATGAAGCCTCTGAAAAGCATGGCCGGTATATAAGACTATGCAATTACTGTTCAGGTCTTTGCATGCCAGAAATTGCCGCAATGGGGGCGCTCGAACGCCTCGACATGATGCTTAACGATGCTCTTTACGGCATTCTATTTAGAGACATCAACATGCAGCGCACGCTGATAGATCAGCATTTTTCACGCCTCATAAATGGTTTTGCCGGTGTAATAATCAATACGGGCGAAGACAATTACCTGACTACCGCAGATGCCGTTGAAGAAGCACACACCGTGCTTGCTTCTCAGCTTATCAACGAGCAGTTTGCCCTGATATCGGGTATCCCCGAAGAACAAATGGGCCTGGGTCATGCCTTTGAAATCACTCCAGATCTCAAGAACGGCTTTTTATATGAACTGGCACAGGCTCAGATGGCAAAAGAGATCTTTCCCAAAGCTCCGTTAAAATATATGCCGCCAACCAAGTTTAAAACTGGCAATATTTTTAAGGGTCATGTGCAAGATGCGCTTTTTAACATGGTTACCATAATGACCGGGCAAAAAGTACATCTGCTTGGCATGCTGACTGAAGCCATTCACACACCGCTTATGTCTGATCGTGCGTTATCGATCGAGAACGCACGGTATATCTTTAACACAATGGCAGACCTTGGCGAAGAAATTCAATTTAAAGAAAATGGCATCATCACCAATCGCGCCAATGAAGTACTTAACGAAGCATGTAACATGCTCGACTCAATCAAACGCGATGGCCTGTTTAAAACCCTTGAAATGGGCAGATTTGCAGGAGTCAAGCGGCCGTTTAATGGCGGAAAAGGCCTTGATGGTGTCGTTGAGAAACAGAACGGTTACTTTAACCCGTTTATTGAACTGATGAGCGCAGGAGGTCGAAAATGAGCAGCGGCTTATATTCAACCAAAGAAAAAAACTTCAGTAAAGAACTTGATTTAACAAAGGTCAAACCTTACGGCGACACCATGAACGATGGCAAGACGCAGATCAGCTTCACGCTTCCGATAGAAGATGGCGATCGCGCGGTTGAAGCCGCCAAACAACTCGTCAGCAAAATGGGCATGACAGACGTTCAGGTTGTGCATCACGAAGCGCTCGACAAAGAGTTTACCTTTTTTGTAGCTTATGGAAACCTCAGTCATACGGTCGATGTGACATCGATAAAAGTAAGCTCAATCGATTCACAGGTTCTTGATATGCACGGGGTGGATGATTTTATCGAAGAAGTCATCAAGCGCAAACTTGTGGTCATAGGCGCCAGCACAGGCACCGACGCACACACGGTAGGCATCGATGCTGTCATGAACATGAAGGGTTACGCCGGGCACTATGGCCTCGAACGTTATCGCATGATTGAAGCCTACAACCTGGGAAGCCAGGTAACGAATGAAGATTTCGTCAAAAAAGCGGTCGAACTCAAAGCCGATGTATTGCTCGTATCGCAGACAGTTACCCAGAAAGACGTTCATATTACCAACATGGTAGAACTGGTCGAATTGCTGGAAGCAGCAAAACTGCGCGATAAGTTCATTCTTGTCGCCGGCGGACCACGCATCAGCAATGAGCTGGCAAAGGAACTCGGCTATGATGCAGGATTTGGCCCGGGTAAATATGCTGAACACGTCGCTTCATTCTTCATTGACGAATTTGTTAAGCGAAAAATGAAATAACAGATAGTACGCATAATTTTTGAAAAACTAAAAATCAGAAGTTGGTTTTTTTTGTAAATTCTGTATACTCATCTCTACAATCCTGTAATTTATGGTGATTTAAATGAGTCGTTGGCAGTTTGTAAAACAGTTTTGCCGCGAACCTCGAACAATAGGCGCGATCGCACCCAGCTCAAGAAAGCTTGCCGACCGCATGATTCAGCCAATCAATTTTAACCGTGCCAGAGTCATTGTAGAATATGGCTCTGGCACAGGTGCCTTTACCCGTCAGATCGTCGATCGCATCAACCAGCAAAAGACAATTTTCTTTGGCTTTGAGCTAAACGAACAAATGAACCGCATCGCCCGCGAAAACGTACCTGAAGTTGATATTTTTCAAGATTCAGCGGCAGAATTGCGCAAATACCTCAAAAAATATGATGTCAAGCATGCTGATGCCATCATCAGCGGCCTGCCATGGGCAGTGTTTCCAGAGCATATTCAGGACGAAATTTTATACGAAACAATCGCTGGTCTGCAAAAAGGCGGCGTTTTTACCACCTTCGCCTACCTGCACGGCCTGTTGCTTCCATCCGGCATAAGATTCAGACGCAAGCTGCAAAAGCATTTTTCTGAAGTTAAAACCAGCCCGGTGGTCTGGAGCAATGTTCCACCAGCACTTGTTTACTGGTGCCGAAAGTAACTAACAGAGCGCTCACGACAAACACAATGCCAGTCCTGCAAAGCCGGTTATGATCCACAACATGGGCTGAGTTTCTCTGGTTTTGCCGCTGTAAATTTTTAACAGCAAAAACAAAATAAGACTCCAGCTGATTCCCTGACTTATCGAAAAAGTGAATGGAATCAGTATCAATGCCGCAAAAGCAGGCAAACCAACTTCATAGTCTTTCCAGTCGATACCGGCAATTGCACGCAGCATGAAAAAACCGACCAGCAGAAGAGCCGGAGCAACTGCGCATGGCGGAACCATTTGTAAAGCGGGCGCAAACCATAAAAACGGTATAAACAATGCGCCCGTCACAACAGCCGTAAGCCCGGTGCGGCCACCCTGCTCGACCCCTGCCGCGCTTTCGACATAAGTAGTGCCAGAACTGCTGCCCACAAGCCCGGACAAAGTAGTAGAAACAGCGTCTACAAGCAAGGCCTGGTTGAAGTTTTTGGGTTCGCCGTTTTCATCGACCATACCCGCAACCGAAGCAACACCAAGAAAAGTCGATATTGAATCGAACATATCAGTGAAAAGAAGCGTAAAAACGGCACCCATAATACCAAAATTTAAAGCTCCGACAATATCTAGTTTAAAAAAAACAGAGCTAAAGTCGGGCTGCGCAGACAGCTGCGCCGGAACGCTCACAAAAACGTCTCCAGACCACAGACGCCCATGCCCAATTGCCAGCAGAGTGGTTAAAACAATACCAAGCAACAGGCTGCCATGAATTTTGCGATGCTCAAAAAATATAGTCAAAGCCAGGCCGGCAAGAAACACCAGGGTCTGGGCGTTGAAACCGCCGAATCCGACAAGCGTTGCCGGATTACTGACAATAAAGCCGGCTGATTTAAGAGCAAGCAGACACAGAAACAGACCGATTCCCGCGGCAACCCCAAGACGAACACAGTGGGGAATAGCCCTGACAATCGCTTCGCGCAAACGAAAAATTGTCATCAGCAGAAAAATGATACCCGAAATAAATACGGCGCCCAGAGCTGTTTGCCACGGAATTTTCATACCAATAACCATGCTGAAGGTAAAAAAAGCATTTATACCCATTCCGGGGGCCAGCGCAAAAGGCAGGTTTGCA
>SABV01000287.1 GCA_009928855.1 Erysipelotrichia bacterium
AGCTGGGGGGCTGCGGCTTCGGGGTTGCTGTCAGAAACCGTTATTGGCTCAGAACGCACTTTATAAGTGTTGCCACTCAGGGTTTTTATTCTTGCAACGATTCTGTGCGAACCGGCCGGAATCCCGCTTAAAACATAGTTACCGTTACTGTCGGTTGTGGTGCTTTTGGTCTCGTCTGCTTCAAGATAAACTGTTACTCCGGCAGTGCTTTGCTGTGCCCTTATATCCGGCTGAAGATTGTTTTCATACACTATGTTTGCCAGAGGCACCGCCGACTGTATGTTGCCAGATATCTGTAAAGTGGTTATAGGAACTGGATCAGAAGATGCGCCTCCGCTGCAGCCAAAAAAGAGTGCTCCTCCTGTTAATGCACAGATAAGCAGAAAAAAATTAAGAGTTCGGCGTTTTTCGGCCATAGCGATTCAGCCCCCCCGGATGTATTACTTGAATGCACACATTATCAACTGAACTACACAGCGATGTCAACCACCCTTGGCAAAAAAACTGTCACTTTTGCCGCGAAAATTGAAGGTTTTTTCCAGCCATGTTAAACGCTGCTGATAGGCGATTAAATAAATAGAAAAAGATTGCCTCGGGGGTCGGCAATTTTTAACGGTGAGAGGCGGTTTTGGTTATGATGATGTTAAAGGTTGAAAATTGAGAAGACCGTTGATTCACGTGTAAACAGCTCTTCAAAGAGAACCTTGAAAAGGTTCTGGTTTAAAAATCTTTTTAGCTGCTCAGAATCTGCAGAAAACTTTTGATATACGATCTCAGAAGCATTTTTGAGGTCTTCTGTTGTGTCGGTCTGAATGCCCGAACACTGGCTGTTCAATTGTGCCACTGCTGCATAAACCTGTAATAAAGAACAGCCGGTAAGTATGCAATAAAGCCCCAGTCGCGCGCTTGCAAACCCCAGCATCTGCTCTGGAACCAGAAAACGCCTCATCAGATCTATCTGGGCGCTGCGTAGAAACGTGGAGTCAGGGTAATAGGTCTGAAGGTCCTTGAGCTTAATGGTTTTTCCGCTTCCGGGTAGATGAAAAGAACCGATTCCGATGCCCGATGCCGCAATTCCGCTCAGAGTATCAAACAAGCCGGGGAGTCCATGCGGATGTTCTATAAAAGTCAAAAACATGCCACGCACAATTTTGGCTTTGAATATATCAAGGCTGGGTTCGCTGGTGTCATGGCTTAAAACAAGATGCTCTGAGCTCAGGGGTTTATTTTCGAATTTCAGGTCGATAGCCTCTTTGATGATGCGAGTCATTATTACCGCTATCATGCCTGCTGACAGGCCCTTTTTGCTGTGTTCGGCAATGACAGCCTGCATTCTGGCGCATAGAGACGCGAGCTCTGAATGCCCAATATCAAACTGTAGCGCCAGGCGGCTTTTGGGTTCCTGGGGTTCGTTGAGTTCCCTGTTTTGATCCTGCATTCGCAAACCTCTGTTTATTTTATATTGTTTCAACATCCGCTTGTAGCCCAATGCTTCCTTTAAAGATACAATAAATTTGCGGGTTTGTAACTCATAATTTTCATTTATTATAAAAATGAATTTAACAATAAAAAAAGGCCGCCCATTTGCATGGGCAGCCTTTTTGAGACTTCTATATCAGGCTTCGGCTTCTTCGTCTGCGACTTTATATTCTTTGATAATTTGATCTGTAACGTTGGCCGGAACTTCTTCGTAAGAACTGAAATTCATGTTGAAATCAGCTCTTGACTGAGTCATCGATTTGAGGTCGGTAGCGTATTTATACATTTCTGCAAGAGGAACATGTGCTTTAACAACCTGATGACCACCCATTGGTTCCATGCCAAGAATTCTTCCGCGTCTTGAGTTGAGGTCGCCAATGATGGCGCCCATAAATTCATCCGGAACAGTAACTGCTACTTCATAAATTGGTTCAAGCAATACCGGTTTTGCTTCGGCGATGCCTTTTTTGAATGCCAGCAGAGCAGCGAGTTTGAAGGCCATTTCTGATGAATCTACGTCATGGTATGAACCGAAATCTATAATGGCTTTGAAGCCGATAGTCGGGAATCCGGCCAAAACGCCTCGTCTGCGTGCTTCCTGAAGGCCTTTTTCGACTGCCGGAACAAAGTTTTTCGGGACTGCGCCACCAACGATTTCATCTACGAATTCGAAATCATTGCCTGGATTTGGTTCAAAGCGAACCCATACGTCACCATACTGACCGCGACCGCCTGACTGTTTTTTATGTTTACCCTGAACTCTTGATTTTCCTTTGATGGTTTCTCTGTAAGGAATTTTGGGTTTGGTGATGTCTACGTCAACGTTCCAGCGAGCTTTTAATTTGCTTATGGCAACGTCGATCTGTGTGTCGCCGAGACCAGAAAGCAGACCCTGTCCGAGTTCCGGGTCAAATTTGTATGTCAGAACGCCGTCGTCAGCACACAGGGTGTTCAGGCCAGTGCCCATTTTTTCCTGGTCCTGTTTGGTTCTGGGGTTAACTGCATAAGTCAATTTTGCCTGTGGCAAAGTCGGAACCTTAACAGTCAGCTGGTTGTTTTTGTCGCAAAGAGTGTGCCCATGCGTCGAGTTTTTGGGCTTAACAAGCACTACTATGTCACCTGCAACTACTTTTTCGATGTCAATTTTGGTTTTGCCTCTGAGCGTAGAGAAAGAGCTGAATCTTTCAAAATTTTCAGTGGTCGGGTTGTAATATTCTACGCCTGAGTTGAAGGTGCCGCTGACAGCACGCATAAAAATCATATCGCCAGCGAGTTCGTTGATTTTTTTGAAGATAAAGCCACACACCGGGCCGTTTGGATCATTCTTCAGTGTCACTTCTTCTTCAGTGCCAGATTTTACGGTCGGCAGCACTCTGCATTCGGCCGGTGATGGGCAGCAGTTCACGATAAAATCAAGAACATTTTCAGTGCCAATGCTCTTGAGAGCCATTCCGCTTACCAGAGGCTTAATTTCATTTTTGGCGATACCTTTGCGCAAAGCACCCCGAAGTTCGTCAGGGCTGATTTCCTGGCCGTCAAAGAATTTTTCCATGAGTGCTTCATCGCATTCAACAATAGATTCAACCATTGATTCGCGAAGCGGGGTTACAAAGTCTTTCTGGTCAGCCGGAATATCTTTAGCTTCTATTGCTTTGCCTTTGTCATCATTGTAGGCATAAGCTTTCATGTCGATAAGATCTATTACGCCTTTGAGGCCTTCAAAAGTGCCCCAGGGGACGATTACAGGGGTAATTTTGCTGTCGAAATTTTTCAGTTGTGTCAAAACTTTGTCCAGATTGATGTTTTCTTTGTCTAGTTTGCTTAAATAGACGATTCTGGGAGTTTTGGTTTCTTCGAGCAGATTCCAGTTCTTTTCGGTACCAACTTCGATCCCTGATTGCGCATTTATAGTAACGATGGCCATGTCAACCGCGCCAGAAATTTTATATACTTCTCCGAGAAAATCATCAAAGCCGGGAGCGTCAAGCAGGTTTATTTTATGATCTTTATATTCAACAGCGGCAAGAGAAGTACCAACAGTAGCCTTACGTTTGGTTTCTTCGGGGTCGTAATTCATCACTGATGTGTCATCATCGACCTTGCCAATTCTGGTGTTTGCGCCAGTATGAAATAACATTGCTTCGGCCAGCGATGTTTTGCCTGTGCCTCCATGGCCAACCAGGCCAATGTTACGAATTTTTTCGGTGGTATAAAGTTTCATGCTTTTCTCCTCAAAAAATACTGCCTTAGAACAGTTGATAACAAAAGTAATTCTAAAGTTATACAGTAATTTAAATTGAATTGCAATGTCTAAACCCGTACCTACGGCCGGGTTATTAAAAAAAAACTTTAAGGGCTTGAAAAGCGTTGGGTAAATCTGGTACAAAGAGGATCCAAGGAGAATTAAATGAAATCCCTGAAGTTTAAGTTAAAGTTCGCAAAAAAAATATCCATTTTGTTTTTTGTGTTTACAATTGTTTCTGTGGCGGCAGTATGCCAATCATTTGACAAAAATATTGAAGTTCTTTCAAAGCTTTACCTTTCTCAGAAGTATACTGAGCTGAACGCTAAGTTGTCCGGAATGAAAAGCTCTTCAGAACTGAGTGATTTAAAACTTTTTCTTGAAGCTGAAGCGTTAAAAAATATTGGTCGCAAGGCAGAGGCCCTGAAACTTTATTCTCAAATCATGGCAAAGTTTCCTGGCAGTGAAATGGCTTTTCAAAGCAGTATGCCGCACTTCATGCTGCAGTTTGAAAATGCAGACGAAGCATCTGTTTCTCGGTTGGAGGTTCTTGCAGGTTCTTTGTTTACGCCATGGCAGAAGGGAACAGCGTTTGAAAAGCTTCAAGGTCTGAGTTTTCTGCATGTCGCGCAAAAAAGTCGTTTTGCTTTGCTGGCTTTACAAGGCTATGCCGATAACAAGTCATTCTATAACACCGCTCCAGCCTCGGCCGGTTTGTTGAAAAAAATTCTTCTTGAACCCGCGCAATACGCTTTTACTGATGATGAGTGGGTTGAAATTCTTCTGTTTGCGTCTTCTGAAGGTTTAATTGGTGAATTTTTTAAAAAAGGCAGCTCGCAGGCCGCATATCTCGGAAAATACGGGCAGTCGGCCGTTGATCTTTTTCGGGCAGAATGGCTCAGGCA
>SABV01000288.1 GCA_009928855.1 Erysipelotrichia bacterium
CAGAAAATTGCCACAGAAATCACAGAGCAACTGCGCAATATGGGTCATAAGGTTGCCACCGAACTGAGGCCGATGCACAAATTTTGGCCAGCTGAAGATTACCACCAGGAATATTATATAAAAACCGGCAAAACCCCTTATTGTCACATCAGACGCAAAATATTTTAACATTTATTTTTTTTACTTTTTTGGCCGCCGGGGCAGATTGACGAGTTGTGCTTAAATTCTTATAATTACCTGATATAATATTACCTGCAGGAGTGATCGGCATGAAAAAAATTAAGTTTGTATTCTTGGTTTTTCTGGCTCTTATAATCGCTGGTTCTGCCGGCGCACAAGAATTAACCCTCTACAGCATGCCCTCACCAAGCAAAATAAACTGGTCAACCCCTCGTGGTCTTCTTACCAGCGCCATTACCAATAACCTGACTCTCAAACACTGGAAACACAAGCACCCAATCGGTCATGTGTTTATTCAGCTCAGTCACAAAGAAAAAAAAGAGTTAATTCTCACCGGCAGCGTGCCCAGGCCAGAGGATGACTCATCTAAAAAAGTAATGAAACAAGGTTATGGTCTCGGCATTCTCTTCACCGACATGCTCGGCGAACTTGAAAAAACCGAAAAACTACAGGCAGAGATTCCGGCAAGATTTGAGTCGGGGCGTATAGCTTATATCAGATTCAAGTTAAGCGAAGCAAACTACGACCGCCTGAAAAAATATCTGAATATTTATAAAAAACGTGGCTACGGCAACATATACAACGGGCTAAACCTTCCACGCGAAGGGCTGGGTGCCGGGTGCAGCATCTTCGGCATCTCTTTTCTCGAAGTAGGAGGCCTGATGCACCCTGTATGGCGCGAAAAATGGCCAGTAACGGTAAGAATACCTACCGAACTGATCGGTGGCCCATCTACCGGCAACAAGGTTTCAATCTGGAAATTAACCAGGGCCACTCGCTGGGCAAAAGAATCAGAACCTCACCGTGTTCTCTCTCTTTACGAGCCATACTACATCTATGAATGGATTCTCGCTGAGTGGAAAAAGGAAAACGTGGACAAAACCGGCAATGTAAAACTGCTGAAAAAAGGCAAGGCTTTTGGTCTTGAATACGACTGCACCCACATTGCTCCTCCTGAAGAGCCAATTTTTGAAGGTGCTGCGGCCGAACTCAACGACGACGAAGAAGAATAAATCAGCAAAACCTTTATTATTTAACGATTTTTTGTTACTCTTGGCGCTGCATTCTTAAAAGCCACTTTTTTTTATCGCAGCACCGGAGAAAATAATGATCAGCACGGAAAATCTTGGGCTCAGTTTTGGCAGCAACAAACTTTTTGCAGGCGTAAATATTAAATTCCTTCCCGGAAACTGCTACGGGTTAATTGGTGCCAATGGTTCAGGGAAATCCACGTTTTTAAAAATTCTTTCAGGAGAAATCACCAACTACACCGGCAGCGTAAGCATCACTCCGGGCGAACGTATTGCAACTCTGAATCAGAATCATTTTGCCTATGAAGATGTGAATGTGTTGCAGGTCGTGTTGATGGGTTACCCTGAATTGTATTCGGTAATACAAGAAAAAGAGCAGCTTTATGCTAAAGCTGATTTTTCGGAAGCCGACGGCACACGCGCCAGTGAGCTTGAGAGCCTGTGCTCTGAGATGAACGGCTGGGAAGCAGAGTCAAACGCCGCTGTTCTATTAGCCGGACTTGGCATAAAAACAAACCTGCATGGCTTGCTGATGCGCGAATTAAACGGCGCTCAAAAGGTAAAAGTTCTTCTGGCTCAGGCTTTGTTTGGCGATCCCGATGTTCTGCTGCTTGATGAACCGACTAACCACCTGGACGCCGCCGCAATCCGATGGGTCGAAAATTTTCTTGTCAATTTTAATAAAACCGTAGTTGTCGTTTCGCACGATCGTCATTTTCTGAACCATGTCTGCACGCACATGGCAGACATTGATTATGGCAATATAACGCTTTACACCGGCAACTACGACTTCTGGTGTGAATCCAGTCAGCTGGCGTTGAAGCTGCAGCAGGATCAAAACAAAAAGCTTACAGAAAAAGCAGAAGAGCTAAAGGCCTTTATTGCCAGGTTCAGTGCCAATAAATCAAAATCATCTCAGGCAACTTCCCGCCGCAAGCAGCTCGAAAAATTAAATCTGGAAGACATAAAACCCTCTTCTCGTCGTTATCCCTTTGTTTGCTTCAAACCAGAGCGAGAAGCCGGAGATCAGCTTTTAAGAGTTCAGGGACTGACAAAAACCATTGATGGCAACAAAGTGCTCAACAATGTGAGTTTTACAGTAAATAAAAATGACCGAATCGTTTTTGTTGGCAGCAACGAATTAGCCAACACAACTCTTTTTAAGATTCTTATCGGTGAAATGAACGCAGACGCCGGATCGTTCACATGGGGCGTAACTACCTCGCAGGCATATTTTCCCAAGGATAACTCTACGTATTTCAGCGATGGCACGGTGAATTTGGTAGACTGGCTGCGGCAATATTCAAAAGATAAAAACGACAGTTTTGTTCGTGGATTTCTTGGTCGCATGCTCTTTTCTGGTGAAGATGCGCTGAAAATGACGAATGTCTTATCTGGTGGCGAACGTGTGCGCTGTATGCTTGCAAGGATGATGCTGAGCAGCGCGAATGTGTTGCTGCTTGATGGGCCGACCAACCATCTGGATCTCGAATCAATCACCGCGCTGAACAACGGTCTTATGAGTTTCAGCGGCACCATTTTATTCACTTCTCAAGATCTGCAATTTAACGAGACAATCTCAACCCGCGTAATCGAGTTAACGCCCACAGGGCTGATCGACTACGGCGTATCTTATGGAGAGTATTTAAAGAACCTGGTTGCTTGATTTTGCCCAGATTATATTCAGCATAAAACGCCAGCCCCGGCAAACTTGGCGATATCATCCGAAGGCCATATTGATAAGGCTTTCAGGATCTGTTTTGCGAACCCGGGTGATCAAATCTTGCCGGTACCGGGATCATTCTAAGAACCTCTTCAACTGTTGTAACACCTTGAGCAACTTTCTCAAGAGCGTAGTCATAAAGACATTTAAAATCAGCGGGAAGGGGCATGGCCGAGCCACTACCCATTTCGCCAAGAGCGACAGCCCGGCGCAACGACGAGTCAAAAGGCAGCAGTTCAAAAATACCGCTTAATCCACGATATCCTGACCCACCACACAATTCACACCCCTTGCCATGCCGAAAAGGTGTATCAAGAGACAAGCCCGGCAAAAGCTCAAGAACTGCCGGATCAGGTTGGTATAATTCAATACAGCCAATACAAACGCGCCTCACCAGACGCTGCGACAACACCCCAATAAGCCCGGCAGCAAGCACGCTACGCTCGGCTCCGAGAGTCACCATTCTTGACACGGCAGAAGCGGCATCGCGAGAATGCAGAGTTGTCAGCACCAGATGCCCCATCTGAGCAGCTCTCACCACCATAACAGCGGTTTCTTCGTCACGCACCTCGCCAATCATGACGATATCGGGGTTCTGGCGCATAAAAGCCCGAGTATAATCAGCGAACGACATTACCGAAGTAATCTGCTTCTGGTTGACTCTGGCAATTTCATATTCAATGGGGTCTTCGACAGTAAGAATTTTCTTTGATTCATCCTTTACGTGTTCGATAACCGCATAAAGGGTCGTGGTCTTGCCACTGGATGTTGGCCCTGCAACAATGATCAAACCGCCAGGTTCATGCAGCATGGCACGAAAAGTATTGTATTTTGCGGTTGTCATGCCAAGTGCCTCAAGTTTTATGCTTAAACAGGTCTCGTCGAGAACACGCAAGACACAGTCTTCACCATATAACCCCGGAAGCATGGAAACGCGAAAGTCGATGCGACGCGAAAAGCCTTCAGGACCAGTGAAGCGAGTGATAATATGACCATCCTGAGGAAGACGTCGATCGGTGATGTTCAAGTCAGCCAAAACCTTAATATGCTGAATAATCTGCAGAATATTATCCGGGCTTACCGGCGAAGGAATTGTATGAAGAACGCCATCGATTCTGAAGCGCAGGCTTACTTCATTACTGAAAACTTCTATGTGAATATCTGAAGCACGCTGCAGAATAGCTGTAGCAAGAATTCCGGCACAGATTTCGGCTGCTTTCTGCTTGTTATCAAACAGGATTTTCTGGGTATGAGTCAGCGCTATCTTCTCTTTTACCTGGTTAGGAGTCAGAACTATCTGGGCCTGATCGCTTTCTTTAAAGGCAAAATCAAGCGCCTGATTGATTTCATAAGCGTTAAGCTGAGCATGTTTGACTGAGAACCCGATCATATGCTCTACCTGCTTAATAATATCGACATCTGACGTGTCGAGCATACCAAGAAGGGCCGGGCCATCTTTTTCTGAAGGGGTTTCGCCAAGCAGAACCACCTGGTGTTTACGACAAAATTCTTCGGTGAGATTGCGCATAAAATCGCGATGAAGCGTAAAACTGGTCTGATCAGAAAACTCGCGGCGAAATTTAGACATGGGCACCCCTCATTAATGATTTATTTACTAAAGCCTAACCCGAGCACGCATTTTTGGCAATTAAGAAAATGAAAATGAA
>SABV01000032.1 GCA_009928855.1 Erysipelotrichia bacterium
ACTGGTGATGTCTTTTTTTAGCTCATATACCATCGCTGCATGGGTAAAGCTCAATGATGCTATCTGAAGATCGGTAGCTATTTTCCATATTTCGTCGTCAGTTTTTGGGTGTTTCAACCATCTGTCATCATTTGTTGCCCGCTTCAAATCAAGTTGTTTCTCGTTGAGAGTCTTGTTGAGAACAGCTGTGTCGGCCGGGGCAGATTGTTTGATAGTTGTCATCCTGTCGAGTTCTGAAGCCAGCGTGACTTCACGTTCCCGCATTCTTTTTTCCGTATCATCCATGTCGATGCGCAATACGACGTCACCAGAGGCAACGACAGAACCTTCTTCTGCCATCCAGTCAATTTTTCCCTGTCCGCTTTTCATGGTGACATTGCTTATGTCATTAGATTTGAGTGTGGCACGCAATTCGATGGCATGAAGTTTTTTTTCCTGCTTGAAGCGATAATCAGGAATTTTGCCGGCTGAAGTGTTTTGGCAGCCTGTCAGAACAAGCATAAGGCCTGCTGCGATCAAGAATCCGAACAGGCGTTTATTTATTTGTTGCACGCGCTTTTCCTGATCTCGTTTCCGGTGCCTGCCTTTGCAAATTCTGCAAGGGTGCCTGTTACGTAGAGAAGGCGCAGCCATTCCATAATCAGGCGGGTTTCGCCCTGAACTACGGCCAGACTGGCATTGTCGTATTCTTGCTGATAGCGTGTCAGATCAAGCAAAGAGACTTTGCCAAGCTGAAAATTCAGGCGTTGTCCCTCTAGAACTTCAACCGAAAGCTTTTCTGATGCTTTCAGAGAGGCGAGATTTCTTCGGCAGAATTCAATGCGTTCTGCTGACTCTGCAACTGCTATTTTTATATCGTCACGTTTTTGTTCGAGTTTTGCTTCAAATGCCTTGAGTTTTTCGCGCTGGCTCGAAAAGCTGAGGCTTTCAGGCTCAGGGCCAAGGCTCATGCTGTAGGTTATAGCAACATCCCAGCTTTTGTCAGCCATGGCGTCAGCGGCTTCCTCGGTAAACCCGCGACCCTGCTTCCCCCATCTGGCAGTGGCGGCCAGGTTGGGTCTGCTCAGTTCGCGCGCCCGTTCAAAGGCAGCACGTTGCATTTTATACTGACTCAGGTAGACGCGATAATCAGGGCGTCTGCTCAGTGCGGTTTTTTCAAATTCTGTTATAGAAATAGCCGAAGGAATACAGCTTAAGAGGCTTTCGAGCGAGAAACTCGCTATTTCCGGGTTCCACTCGCTTCTGCCCAGTTGGGTAGCCAGTTGCCGATCGTTATCGTGCAGAGCCAGCCCGGTTTCTTCATTACCCGTTTCTGCCTGTTGAAGGCGCATGCTGGCCTGCTTGAGGTCCAGTTCGCTGCCGATACCGTTTTTCAGCTTTATTTCTGCTTCTTCGACGAGAGAAGCGTAAAAATTGAGATTCTGCTTTTTCAATGCCTGGTTACGAGCTGCAACAATTCGGTTAAACAGGGTTTGAAATGCATTGAGCAGCACGTCAAGCAGAAGCGAATCTGTCTGAGCCTGGTTTATTTCATATTCTGCATGGGCCAGGCGGCGCTCAAGAGAGTTTAACCGAGCATCATTGCGCAAAAGACCTGTTTTAACACTGAGATATAGTGATTTAAAATAACTGGTCTGCGAAGTCGTATACTCGGTTTTGTTGTCGACATAGTCATAACTGATGTTGCCTATTGGAGTTCGCTGCGAAATGCCTGCACCAGAACCTTTGCGTCTGGTTGTATAGTCTTCTTCGATGCCGGTAAGGGAATTATAATCGCGGTTGGCAGATTTGCTGGCGTCGCTGCTGTAATAAAAGTGTGGCGAGAAAGATTCGAGCGCCCTGTTTTTTTCGAACATCGCACTTTCAAGATCGTGCCCGGCGGCCAGCAATGATCGGTTTCCTTCTATGACCAGCCCGGCAAATTTTTGCAGCGGTGCGACGACTGCGCTTTGGCTGGCGGTATCGCTGGCTGGTAAAATTGTTTCGGCCGCACCAGCCGTTATGCAGTGCATTAGCGAGATTATTAAAAATGCTGAAAAAAGGCAGATGCGGTGTGGTTTCATGATTTATAGCTTTTCCATGTCGATATTTAAAACCGTTCTGGTTTCGATGGTCATTGATGGGTTTTCTGGCACCGGAATCTGGTAAGCATATTTTATCTGGTTACTGCTGTCGTGTATCCAGTGTTCTTCGAGAGAAAATGTGAAGCTGCCTTTGCCCGCGCTTTGACTTGCAGGGTTGTCAGGGTGCCCCGAAAACATCTCTGTCGCAAAAACCGCAAGCTGTTTGTTGCGGCGATCGCGTCCGTTGAAGCGATAGCGGGTATAAAATGGCGTTGCTGAGCCCGATGCATCTTCGACCTGCTGTATCCAACTGTCGCCTATTTCGAGCTCTTCTTCGGGAAAACGCATCATTGAATGTTCTGCGCCCTGCCATGCTGCCGCACCGTCAACCCATCTGACTTTTCCGAGGCTGTCTATGTGCATCAGCGAATCTACGCCGATTTTTGGCAGAGATTCCTGCGGAATTTTGCTGTCGGCAGTCACTTTGTCTATTCTTACCTTGATTATTGCGTCATGTTCTTCGCAGCTGACGACTGTCTGACTGATGTTCATCGTTATTTTAACCGGGTTCGAAATGTTGCCGCCCGGAGTGAGAACATCGATTTTGCCATTTATGGCGATGGAATAATGCATTTCTTTGCCAGCCGAAAAGGCGTATCTGAATAAATATTTGCTCATAATCAGAATTTATAACTTAATTTTGCCATTTTACGCAAGCTGTGAGGGTGGGTGAATTTTGTTTGCGAGGTTGTTATTCAATGGTTAAAAGTTGCCGATAAGGCATATCGCTGCTACTTTTTAAAATAAACCTGGTGAAGATAGATGAGTTTGCGTATTGCCGTTCTGTTGTTTGTTTTTTCGCTTCTGTTTTCTGTTGTCTTCGCTTCTGAGAGCACTTCAGACCTGCTTTTAAGCGGGAACGATATCGACCTGCTTGTTGGCACACCGACCGGGGTTACTGAGCCGCTTGATCCGAAGCGAACTGTCATCGCCCCTCAGGATAAACTTGATTTTTCAGGATTTCTTGAAGATGATTTTCAGGCTGAACCAGGTTTTGCTACTCTTGAATGGTCGGATGCAGAAGATAGGCCGGCCGGAGAAGACGTTACCGAAGAGCAGTTGCTTGATCTGCTCTCAGAAACCGAAGAAATCGAGCAGTCAGAAACCGACGATGCGGCAGAACCTTCTGAAGCAAATTCTGACGATTACATTGAAACAGAGCTTGAGCTGTGATAATCTTAAAAAAAAGTTTCTCAGGAGGGTGACTGCATGTCTCAAATCCGGCGGCGGAAAAAGTATTTTATCAAACCCGGCTTTCAAAGCAGGTTAACCGCGATTTTCATTCTGATAGTAATTATCGTCGCTAACATCGTTGGCGCTCTTGTTTATGGTTTTTCTGTCGAAAAACTTGAGAGCAACCTGGTGGAAGAAGCTAAATTGCCGGTAGACAGCAAGCAGCTTGGGCAGGCTCTCTTGCCCGGGGTTATCATTGCTGAACTGATAAGCATCTTTGTTGTGGCATTTATTTGTATTTTTGTCACGCATACGATAGCGGGGCCAGTGTATCGCATGGAAAAAGTGGTTCGTAACATTGGCGAGGGCGATCTGACTCATTTTATAAAATTGCGCCCCAAAGATGAATTGAAAGATCTGGCTGACTCTATGAATGAGATGACCATGGGGCTTCGCAACAAGGTGATCAGCTTCAGAGAGAATGTTGCTCAGATACAGGATGGTATTACATTAACAAAAACCACTGGCGATATGAGCAAGCTTGATGATGTAATGAAGGCTGTTGCTACCATGGAAGAATCTCTGAATTCTTTCACTCTCGAAAAAGAACGCCGCGAAAGAAAATCTTCTGAAGGCGATGAGAGTGCCGAAGCAGGAGATGAATACAGCAAGGTCTGAGAATTAAGCATATTTGAAAAAATAAATAACCCCGGGCAGCAGCGCAACGCTCTGCCCGGGGTTATTTATTTGCGGTTTTACCGACTTGCAGTGGCCTTTTTTATAACACTTTCTGGAGTGTCTCTTGAAGTTATCGGAATTCTTTTTATCATGAACGGATTGCTGCCAGCTTCGTTATAACCAAATTCGCTGGTAAAATGTATTTTAAAGCCGTTTCTTCTGGCAATGCCGGTCAGATCGCTGTTGAACTTGCCGTAGGGCCAGGCCAGAGCGTCTGGTCTTTTTCCGGTGATGCTTTCCAGGTGGGCTGATGAAATGCGCAGATCCCTGTTTAAAAGATTGGCTACGGGGTTTTCGTAAGAACCACCGAAGGCATCGTAAATTCTCGTTATTTCGGTGTGCAGGTCGTGACTGTGAGAGCCGAATTCAAAAACTCCAGATGAAGCCATTTCTCTTATCTGGTTTTCGGTCAGGTAACTGGCAAACTGCAATTTTCGACCTATTCTGGAGGTTACTACAAATGCAGACATGCAGAATCTGTGTCTTCTGGCAACCGGTAGTGCATATTGATAAAGACTTTCGTAACCGTCGTCAAATGTTATCATGACCGGCTTGGCAATCTTGCTGTCAAGGGCTCCGGCGATAAAAAGTTTTGTCTGGGAAATTGTGAGTGGGGTGAATCCTGCGTTTTTCAGCGCCAGAATCTGCATTTCGAATTGTTCTGGTGTGCAGGCGACATCTGACTGCAACTTTTCCTGTATGTGGTGATATACCAAAACTGGTAAGATCAGGCCTTCTGAAGCGACGCTGTTTTTAGAGGTAATAAAAATAAGGGCGACAAGCGCCAGATAGCATAAACTCAGCCTGAAAACATTGTGCCGCAGCATATAACCTCCTGATATAGAAAAAGCCGCCCGGAATAAACCGGGCGGCAGTTTATTCAGCAAAATAAGATCAGAGGCCGGCTGCCTTTTTTAGAGCATCAACTTTGTCCAGTTTTTCCCATGGGAGATTGAGGTCGCCGCGTCCAAAATGGCCGTATGCAGCGGTCTGGCGATAAATCGGGCGGCGCAGATCAAGATTCTTTATGATTGCACCCGGGCGAAGATCAAATGTGTTGCAGATGATTTCTTCGATTTTTTCGGGAGCCAGCTTGCCGGTTCCAAAAGTGTTTACGTGCACAGATAATGGCTTGGCAACGCCGATTGCGTAAGCAATCTGCAGTTCTACGCGATCTGCCAGGCCGGCAGCAACGATATTTTTGGCAACATAGCGACCCATGTAAGCACCAGAGCGGTCAACCTTCGTCGGATCTTTGCCTGAGAAAGCGCCGCCGCCATGAGCAGCCATTCCGCCGTAAGTATCGACGATAATTTTGCGACCGGTAAGTCCGGAGTCGCCCTGTGGTCCGCCGACGACAAAACGTCCGGTCGGGTTAACATAGTATTTAGTGTTGGCGTCGAGAAGATTTGCCGGAATAACTGCTTTGATGACTTTTTCGATCATGTCTTCAGTGATTCTGGCGTGTGTGGCAGAGGGGTCGTGCTGGGTTGAGAGCACTACCGCATCAACTCTGGCAACTTTATTGTCGCGATATTCTATGGTTACCTGAGCTTTGCCGTCAGGTCTGAGATAATCGACAACTTTCTGTTTGCGAACTTCGGCGAGTTTGCGGCAGATGTTGTGGGCATAATAAATAGGGGCAGGCATGTAGTCAGGTGTTTCTTTGCAGGCAAAGCCTACCATCATTCCCTGGTCGCCAGCGCCGACATTGAGGTCTTCGTCTTTGTCTTTGCCGTCCTGGGCATGGTTAACACCCTGAGCGATGTCAGGAGACTGCTCATCAAGGGCAACAAGAACGCCGCAGCTTTTTCCGTCGATACCAAAATCAGCGTTGGTGTAGCCGATTTCAGAAATTACTTTTCGGGCAATTGATTGAACATCGATGTAGCATTTGGTGGTGATTTCGCCCATGACAAGTGCCAGACCAGTGGTAACAGCGGTTTCGCAAGCTACACGGCCTTTGGGGTCATTGGCAAGAATAGCGTCAAGTACTGCGTCAGAAATCTGATCTGAAACTTTGTCTGGATGTCCTTCAGTAACTGATTCAGAGGTGAAAAAGAAATTTTTATTCATGGAGTCCTCCGTAAGGCTTTCAATAAGTCGGGTGATTATAACAGCCACCTTTCTCATCGTCAAGTAAAAGTGGGCGAAATTGTGAATCAAAAAGCCGCCTAAAAGCAGAGCAGACCGTTCAACCATGGTTGGTGGCTGGACGGTCTGTTCTCCCGTTACGAACTCCTACCTCTCAGTGTTGATCGAGGCAGATGACTGCATCGTGGCGGTTGAAGAGCAGAGAACTCCTGTAACCTTAGTGTAGGCATAGCCGTAACTTGCTACAAATCCGACTACGCTTGTAATAAGGATCAGGATTAGAGCTATAACTCTCATAATTCCGACCTCCCTGTCACAGTCACGGGTTCTATCGACAGCGACTGCTTTTTCATGAACCTTAATTTTGCGTATTTATGCTATAATGTAAACAATATTTTGAGAGGTTATTCATGACTGCTTCTCTTGCTCAAAGCTTTATTCTGTCTGTGTTTATGGGTGGTCTTATTGGCTGGGTGACTAACTGGCTGGCGATCAGAGCTCTTTTTTACCCTCGTGAACCTTTTAAATTGCTTTTCTTTGAGTTTCAGGGGCTTTTGCCCAAGCGTCAGAGAGAGCTGGCTCAGAACCTTGGCAAAATTGTCGAGGGCGAGCTTCTGAGCGTTGAAGAATTGATAAAGCGGGTTGAGCCTGCTGATGTAGACCCGATTATAGAAGATATAATGCGCAAAAATCGTGTCGATATAGAGCAACGCATTAAAGAGTTTATAAGCTCTGTGTCGAACAGGATACCGTTTTTTAATCTTAAAGCAGATACTCTTGTTAAATCAGTCATGGATAGAATAGAAAGCGAACTTTGTGTGGTTATGAAAAAACAGGTGCCTTTGATGCTTGATCGTGCGGCCGAAAAAGCAGCCGAAAAAATTTCGGTGCAGGAAATTGTCATCGAAAAGGTTTGTCGCATGGATCTTGCGAAGCTTGAGAATATTTTTAACCGTATTGCTGAACGTGAAATGACGATGATCATCAGGTTTGGTGGAATTCTTGGGGTTCTTGTCGGTTGCTGCCAGTGGGCTATTCAGAATTTTATCATCAACTGACGTAACTCGGCCCGATTAAATCAGCAGCTGTTTATTTTTTGCACAAAACAATGGCATGCTTTTTGCTTGACAAATTTCGCTCAAGATAATTAAAAACAGGAAAGGTCGCACGCAAAATTACAATATGAGAAAGACTAAAATACTTGTCACACTTGGCCCGTCAGCAGAAGAAGAAGGTGTTCTGAAAGAGCTTATTCTTGCCGGAATGAACGTTGCGAGGCTCAATTTTTCGCACGGTGATTATGAAGAACATGGAAAAAGAGTTGAACGCATAAAAAAACTTCGAGATGAGCTTAAAATGCCCGTTGCACTCATGCTCGACACCAAAGGGCCCGAAATTCGTGCCGGTAAGGTGGAGGGTGATTATATTCGTCTGGAAGCTGGTAAAATTATAACCCTGACTACCGAAGAGGTTCTCGGAACTGCTGAACTTTTGAGCATTTCGTTTGATCGTTTGCCTTCTATGCTTGAAAATGGTTCAACTATCCTGCTTGATGATGGTCTTATTCAGCTTGTCGTCGAAAATATTCCTGATAGTCGCACAATCACCTGCAGAATTTTAAACACTGGCTGCATAAAGTCTCGTCGAGGTGTAAATGTGCCGCGTTTACAGCTCAATATGGCTAATCCGACCCCCAAAGATCGTGACGACATTATTTATGCAGCGCAGAACGACTTTGATTTTATTGCTGTATCGTTTACCGAGTCTGCAGACACGGTCAGAAGAGTCAAAGCGATTCTGGATGTCGAAGGTAAGCCTGACATAAAAGTCATTGCCAAGATAGAAAACCACGCCGGTCTGAATAATTTCAACGACATTCTTGAGGTTGCCGACGGGGTAATGGTCGCCCGAGGTGATCTTGGTGTAGAATTATTGCCTGAAGAAGTTCCGATAGTTCAAAAAGAAATTATCAGGCGTTGCTATATGGCTGGTAAGCCGGTTATAACTGCCACGCAGATGCTGCACACGATGATCGATTCGCCGCGTCCGACCCGCGCTGAAGTTTCTGACGTGGCCAATGCCATATATGATTTTACTTCGGCTGTTATGCTTTCGGGCGAGACTTCTGTTGGCAAATACCCGGTTGAATGCGTAAAGCTCATGGATCGTGTCGCCAGTAACACAGAGGATGCGATTGATTATAAGCGCATATATGCGGCATTTTCCAATAACGAAGATTTTCCGGATCGAACCAGTGCCGTAACAAACGCGGCGATTACAACTGCTTATAATGTTGCAGCCACTGCTATTATAACTGTGACTGAATCAGGTTTGACGGCCCAGGCTTTGTCGAAGTTGCGCCCTGGCATGCCCATAATTGCCGTGGTTGCAAACAAGCGTCTTTTTCACCAGCTTAGTATCAACTGGGGCATTACTCCAGTCATGGGAACCAAATTCAGAAGCATCGAAGAATTATACCGGGAATCCGTCAGACTTGCTCTTGAGACTGGCCTGTTAAAGGAAGGCGACACTGTTATTCTTGTCGCAGGCATACCTGTCGGGCGCAGCGGTGGCACAAATATGATCAAGGTTGAAACGGTCGGTCATCCTGGCCATTGTCCGCGTCGTCGCAAAAATGACGAACCTTCTGAGGCTTTAAAATTCAGACTCGGCCAGGAAAAATCAAGCCACAGTCGCATAAATCAACAACTGCAGGGTGGTGGCACGCCGCTAGATCTTCTTTCTAGGCCTGTGGCGCAGTGTCCACGCCGAAATCACCTCTAAAATAAATTGCCGCCACCGAGGGTCGAACTCTGCGGTGGCGGCAATGGCAGCTTATTTGCTATTGTTCGTTGAAAAAGCTTTTTACCGTATTTACGAAATATCGGTTTTGTTCCCGGCTTCCCACGCTGACACGCAGGCAGCGTGCCAGAAGAGGGTGCGCTCCTACATCTCTGATAGCAATGTCCTGATGTTGCAGGTGCTCAAAAAGGGCTGCTGAGAGTTCATTGGCACAGAATGTTACGAAGTTGGTGTGGGAGGGGTATACCTTCAGTGCTTTGATTTGGCACATTTCTTCGTAAAGTTCCTGCTTAAGGGCGACGGCCTCTTTTGTGTGTTTCAGAAACAGTTCTTTGTTCATGAGCATTGTCATAACGAAGGTCTGCACCATAATGCTCGTGTTAAAAATAGTCTGCACTTTACGTAATTCTTCTATGTTTTGTGCCTGGCTTATAATATAACCGAAACGCAGGCCTGCAGCCGAAAACGATTTTGAGAACGATCTTACTATCAGCAGGTGGCTGAAATCTTTTATGCGATCTGCAAAAGTTTTGCCGCTGAATTCAAAATAGGTTTCATCAAGCAGAACCGGTTTTTTTGTGTTCTGTAGAATATAAAGAATTTTATCGTCGCTCAGCAGGTGTCCGGTTGGGTTATTGGGGTTGCAAAGAATTCCGAGGCGGCAGTTATCTGAGTTGAGGATTTTAAGATAAGCGTTTTCGTCAAAATTGAAATCTGGCTGAAAATCCATGAATTTGATTCCAAGACCTGCTGCTCTTGAATAGGTTGAATAGTCGAAATAGGATGGGGCAAGCGAGAGTGCGAAAGCATCATTATCTTCTCTCACCGCTAAAAAACATGCAAAAAGCATGTCGTCGGCACCGTTCCCCCAGAGAAGGTTGTCGCCTTCAATGCCGTGTCCTACGTATTCGATCAGCAGTCTTTTAAGTTCAGGAGTAACCTGGCTGAAATATCTGTTCAGGGTTATCTCCTGCATGTTTTGATGAAAAGCCTCGTCAATGGCCTGATAAGGGTCTAAGACGCTCTCGTTGAGGCACATCATGTTCTTTTTGCGTGGCACGGAAATGTCGGCCGGAGGGCCAGCTTGAAGAAGGTCTGTTCTGAAAAGGCTCATGAGTGATTCCTTTCTCGGTAGCCATTTTTAAAGGCATTCTAACAGTCTTTGTGATACAATTCAACAAAGCTATGCAGGCGGGAGGGAACTATGGCGCGACGTCAGCGCAGTGAGGATACTTCAGGACCCGGGTGCGGTTTTTTTCTGACGCTTTTTATTATATTTGTTTTTATAGCCGTTTCTAAAGACGATGGTGGCAACAATAATCGCAGTAGTCTTGCCAGAAACAATAAAGACGCTTATGAAAAAGTGCTGGCTTTTGTTGAGAGCGCTGACGACAAAGAGGCTCTTTCGGCTTTCGGTGTTATTGTCGACAGGCAAAAGGGGCGCACGCTTATGCATGTTGCCGCTGAACTCAACCGCCCAGAGTTGCTGCTTGAGCTGATAAAACGTGGCGATCCTGTGAGCCCGCGTGACAAAAATGCCAATACTCCCCTGCACATCGCCCTTTCCCAAAAATGTGATTCAGCTGTCGAAGTTCTGCTAAAAGCAGGAGCTGATCTAAAGGCTTCTACCAGCAATGGATACACAATTCTTCATCATGCCGCCAGATACGGGTATTATCATGTGGCAAAAGCAGCATTGCGAGCCGGTGAAAATCCTTCGGCTGAGGCTTTTCGAGGTTGGACGCCATTGCATTACGCAGCCCGGGAAGGGCATTTGAAGATAGTGGTTCTTTTATGCGAGAATGATGCAGATACTTCCATGACGATAGATTACGGTTGGACTGCCGGAGATCTTGCTTTTGGCAAACAATTCGAAGTTGCCAGATATCTGGAGAGTCGCAACGCCAGGTTTTCGACTGAACATTTAATAGCTGAATTCAATCTGGTAGATGGCTGGCCTTTTTTTGGCCCGCAGTCGATCGGTGAGCTTTCACACGAAAATCCGGTTTTTAGGGCTGTTGCAGAAGATTCGCCGGCAAAGCTTGCTGAACTCAAAGAGTATGGAACCGATTTTAATGTTAGAAACCGGGCGAAGACGCCACTTCTCTGTCTGGCTATTCTGCACAAAAAATTCAATGCAGCTTCCTATCTGTTAAACAATGTGTCTGAGCTTGACGCCGCTGATGAAAACGGAAAAAATGCCCTGATCTACGCTGTTGAATCTGGCAATAAGAAGTTTGCTCAGGATCTTATAAATAAAAAACCTGATCTTTCTCTTGCTGATGCATCTGGTAATACGGCTTTGTATTATGCTGTCGCGCAGCGTCAAAACGATATTGCCATTGAGCTGATAGATCGTGGTGCCGATATTTTTGCCGAAAACAATTTTGGACAAGGCATGATTCACGCTGCTACTGCTAATTCTAACGATTTGATGTTCTCAATTCTTATCAAAAACGGGTGTGATGTCAATCATCTGGATATTCGGGGCAACACGCCTTTGCATCTGGCGGTAATAAATAACAATCTGGCCATTGTTGAGACTTTGTTAAAAAATGGCGCTGATTTTTCGATCGCAAACAACAAGGGAAAAACACCAGAGATGCTGGCGAAAACTTCTGAAATTGCCGGTATATTGAAAAACCGCTTCGAAATAGAAGGGCAAAACCCTGCAGAACGCCAGTTCCCGGCAGAAGTTGGCCGCTAAAGTTCTTACTTGTGTTGAAGTCTGAAAACGCCGTCCCAGTCTCGTCCGGGCGGTTTGTCGTTAAGTTCGCGACAACGACTAAGATACATTTCTGCGGTCACGTCTTCCGGAAAAAATTCGAGAATTTCTTGAAATTGCTCGTAAGCCTGGCGCCATTCGCGGTTGAGGTAACTGAACAGAGCTTTTTCAGACAGCAGCGCTATTTTGTTTTGCATCTCTGCGTTTATGCCACTTTTTAAGCCAAGCAGCTGATAAATCTTTACACTTTTATTGCGCCCTTGTACAGCCACCAGATCAAGTGCTCTGAACACAAACCCTGCTCCGGCGCTCAGGGCAGTTGATTCGCTGACGATTATTTCTGAAGCGTAGATTTTGTTCAGCCCTTCGAGACGGCTTGCCAGATTTACACTGTCTCCGACCGCCGTATAGTTAAAACGATCTGAAGACCCAAAATTGCCAATGAGAGAAACGCCTGTGTTTACGCCTATGCGGGTTTTTAAAACCTCTCTCTTCTCCTCCTGCCATCTTTTGTTCAGGCTGGCAACAGCTTCTTCTATTTCCAGGGCGGCCAGGCAGGCGTGCTCAGCCTGACCTGGATCTTTGCCAGGCGCACCCCAGAACGCCATGACTGAGTCGCCGATATATTTGTCGATGGTGCCGCCTCTTTTATGAATAATTGCGGCGATACTGTCGAAATACTCAGATAGTTGCCTCACCAGCTCAACAGGGGTAACTTTTTCAGTGATTGCTGAAAAATTGCTGATATCGGTAAACATGATGGTGATTTCTTCTGCCTGGGCCTGAAGCCTGGCTTCGTTGCGATTATGCACCAGCCCCTGAACTATTTCGGATGGAACATACTTTTTGAAGGCGCTCAGAGCCTTTTTCATTGAATCCATGCTTTCGCCCATCGCCTGAATCTCTGTTATTGGTGATTTCAGGTCGATTTTGCCTTCAAAATCAAGGTTCTGTATTTTACGGGCTTCTGCGGTAAGGCGTTTTATTGGTTCGGTCAGCTCTCTGGCGATTGTTGAGGTAAGAAAGCCTGCAATGATAAGCAGCCAGAATGAGAACAGCAGAGTTGTTTCGTGAACTCTGGCTATTGGCCCGATGAAGTCGTCTTCTGGAACAATTATGCCAAGCGACCAGTCCCGTCCGAATTTTTCCGGAAAAGCTCTAAAAGATGCTATATATTGCTCGCCATCGTGGTTATAAGTAAATTTGAGACTCTTCGTAGAGAGGAAGGTGTCTATTGCGGTTTTTATCGGGCCTGATTTGAGGCTTTGCAGGGTTGGCGATCGCGGTATTCTGGTTTTGTTCAGTTTTATGCCTGATTTTTCGGGATATGCAAGTATGTTTCCTTCACTGTCTGCAATAAATGCGATGCCAGATTCGGCTATTTTCAGGCTTTTAAGAAATTCTGAGAGTTCATTCAGTCTGAAGTCTATGCCCACGGCGCCAACAAACATGTTATCTTGCGAAAATACCGGGTGAGCGCAGGTTATGCCAGGCATCTGGTCAGTGAAAAACGTGTAGTCACTGCTCCATACTGCTGTTTCTTCAGGCTTTGCCTGTGATTCACCGCTCCAGATAGCTGTTCCTTCGGCTTTTGCCAATACATACCACGGGCGCTCGCGCGGGTCATAATTCAAAATCGGGCTTGTGCGGGTCGCTATTATTTGCCTGTCGGTATTTCTGTCTATTTCGATGATACCGGCCGGTTTGCTCATTCGCGAAATTATGCGTGTCGAAAAATTTCCATCTTCGAGGCGCCTGGACATGACAAAATTGCCGTTTTCATCGCCCAGGTAGACTGCCGAAAACTGCGGATAAATTTCGAGCGTTTCAAGGCTTATGGTTTCAATCAGCTCGGGAGATTCAGAAAATGAGTCGCCACGTTCGATCATGCGGCGTAGCAGATGGCCGGTTTTTCGTGCCGGGTCGAGATAGTTGCTGGTTTGCCGTATGACTGTTTCTGAGATCTGGTAAAGAAGCTCGTCAGATGACTGCAGCATGATTTCGGAGTTGCTGCGATATCCGTAAGAAACTATTCCGGCTACTATGAGTGAAAATAGCGCCAGAAACGAGAAAAAGACGACAATTTGCAATCTGTATGTTTTGAACGAAGTTTTTTGCATGTGTTATGGTTCAGATGAACCCTGGCAGATTTTAACACGTTACAAATCAAACAGGCAAAATATGTTCGATTCAGGTTGAGAAGCGACGAGCGATTTGCTGGTAGTGAATGTTGTTTATAAAATGTTGCAAAAGTTATATATTATCTGCAAATTATAAATCATTACAGACAGTTCGGAGGTCAAGGAATGTTAGACAACAGAGCGATTGCAGATGCAATGACTATAAAACTGGAAGCCGTGCTTCCAGATTATCCCGAGTTTGTAGCGGGCATCAGAAGGGCTCCTGACCGTGGCTTTACTCTTAATCGCGGCGAAACTGAAACAGCCCTTAAAAATGCTCTGCGCTATGTTCCAGAAGAGCTGCATGATGCTCTGATTCCTGAGTTTCTCGAAGAGCTCAGAACCCGTGGCCGCATATACGGTTACCGCTTCAGGCCTGCGGGTAACCTTAAGGGACTGCCTATAGATGAATATAAGGGCAACTGTATCGAGGGCAAAGCTTTTCAGGTGATGATCGACAATAACCTGGATTTTGCTATCGCTCTTTACCCATACGAGCTTGTTACATACGGCGAAACGGGTCAGGTCTGCCAGAACTGGATGCAATACAGGCTTATCAAAAAATATCTCGAAGTGATGACCCAGGAAGAAACACTGGTGGTAATGTCTGGGCACCCGCTCGGGCTTTTCAGATCTCATCCTTCTGCGCCGCGTGTTATCATGAGTCACGGTCTGATGATCGGCATGTTTGACAACCAGCAGGAATGGCACCGGGCCATGCAGCTGGGGGTAGCCAACTACGGGCAGATGACCGCCGGGGGCTGGATGTACATCGGGCCACAAGGCATTGTTCATGGCACTTTCAATACCATTCTAAATGCCGGGCGCATGAAGCTGGGAGTTGCTTCTGACGAAGATCTTGCCGGTCATCTTTTTGTTTCTTCCGGGCTGGGTGGCATGAGCGGCGCTCAACCGAAGGCTGTGGAAATTGCAAACGGGGTCGGTATTATTGCCGAGGTTGATGAATCAAGAATTATGACCCGATATGAGCAGGGTTGGGTGTCGCTGATTGCCAGAACTCCGGCTGATGCGTTTGAATTGGCTCACGATCATATGCGTGCCCGCAAAACTGTTTCGATTGCTTTTCATGGCAATATCGTCGATTTGCTTGAATACGCCGTAATTCACCATGTTCCTGTCGAAATGCTTTCAGACCAAACTTCTTGTCATGCAGTTTATGATGGTGGATATTGCCCCAAAGGCCTTTCTTTTGCTGAGCGAACCGAGATGATCGCGCAAAACCCCGCAAAATTCAAAGAACTCGTTGACGCTTCCCTGAAGGCGCATTTTAAAGCGATCAAAACTCTGTCTGATCGTGGTACATACTTTTTTGACTACGGTAATGCTTTTATGCGAGCAGTTTACGATGCTGGCGTCAAGGAAATCTGTGCGAATGGCGAAAACCCGAGAGATGGTTTTATTTTTCCGTCTTATGTTGAAGACATTATGGGACCGATGCTGTTTGATTACGGGTATGGCCCCTTCAGATGGGTTTGTCTGAGCGGTCGCCACGAGGATCTTGTTAAAACTGACCAGGCGGCGATGGCTTGTATCGACCCGAATCGTCGAGCTCAGGATCGTGATAATTACGTGTGGATACGCGATGCGGAGAAGAACGCCATGGTGGTCGGCACGCAGGCTAGAATTCTTTATCAAGATACGGAAGGCCGTGTCAAAATTGCTCTAAGGTTTAACGAAATGGTTCGCAAGGGCGAAATCGGGCCGGTCATGCTTGGCCGCGATCATCACGACACCGGCGGAACTGATTCGCCTTACCGTGAAACTTCTAATATAAGAGATGGAAGCAATATCATGGCTGAGATGGCTACACACTGCTATGCAGGTAATGCTGCCCGCGGCATGAGCCTTATTTCGCTGCATAATGGCGGCGGCGTGGGCATTGGCAAGTCTATCAACGGTGGTTTTGGGCTGGTTCTGGATGGCAGCAAACGAATAGACGAGATCATTCGCCAGGCAATGACCTGGGATGTAATGTGCGGCGTTTCAAGGCGGGCATGGGGGCGCTGTGATAACGCCGTTGAGGTTGCTGCCCGTTTTAATAACAACGGTGATGGCAATCATGTTACTTTGCCATATATTCCCAGAGAAGACAAAGTAAAAGAGGCTGTTGCCGGTATATTCGACAGATAGCTTTTATCGATGCCAGGTATAGAGCGCCTGTGATACGTTGTAGGCAAGAGTGAAGCGCCCGTCGCTGTCGCGTTTCATGGCTGTCTGCAAATAGTTGTCAATCTTTGGCGCTGCTGTTGCGGCCTTGTCGGGGTCTATTACTCCGGCTTTTTTGAGCAAAGTCTCCCGGGCTTCCAGTGGGTTTTTAAAGATCCAGCGGAATGGGCGATTGATGATATTAAGGCTTGGCAACATGCCGCAGTCGATCATTGCATAATACAGAATTGCTATGCGCCTTCGTTCTATCGGTATTTCTTCTATGCCGATGTTTTTTCGCAGCTGTGCGTCGAGTGGTGAATCGGCGTGAGGAATAAGCATTATGAGTCTTTCAGAGCAGGCATCACGCAGTTTTTTCAGCGCCTCAATCAGTTGAGACTCATGATTCTCGTCGGTAGAGATAACGCCCAGACTGTTGAGGCAAAGAACGGTCGAAAAAGTTTCTGGCAGTTTGAGGTCCAGCCATCGACCCTGAATGACGCTTATATTGTTGACGTTTTCGGCAATGGCACGCTTTTTTAGCTCTTCAATCATGCCTTTAGAAAAGTCGGTTGCCGTAACTTTTTTAACCACTCTGGCAAGTGGTATCGCAAAAGTTCCAGGGCCGGCGGCAACATCTAATACGGTTTCGTCGTTGCTCCAGGCAAATTGTTTTAAAAATTCGAGAGTTTCAGCCCTTGCTTCTGGTGAATGCGCTTTGGCAGCAAAGTCTGCAGAACGGTCGTTCCAGAACTCTGGTGTTTCTTTTTCGGCAGTATCGCCGTAATTAAGAGCCCAACGGTGGCTATAGAATTCTCTGAAGTCGTCAAATGTTGTATTGCTTTGCATCGTAGCTCTCCTTGCCGGCAAATTCGCTGTTTTAATGTTCCTGCTCAGTATACTCCCAACTTGTCGTTCATGGAAAATGCATAAAACAGCCCATGGCTGAATTTTAAAATTGTGGCAGTGCATGCCGTCTATTGCTGTTTTGCTTATACAACTGGATTATGTCTGACTTTTGCGTTATCATGCCGGTAAGAACTCTTGCAGAGGTTTGAATGAAACGTTGTTTGAAAATGGCTTTGCCACTGGTTTTTTCTTTCATTTTAACTCTCATGCCATTTGGTTTGCTCGAATACAACCAGTATCAGCGAGAACTCATTCAACGGGAGCGCGCTCTTACCCTGTGGGAGCAAGATGCCGGTAATTATCTACAGCTTTTTAAGGCATTCTGGTCGATTGAATCACAGATCAAGCGGAAAATGTTTTTTTTCAAAAAAGCCCGTTTGCGTGCCGGATTTTCGGAAAAATATAACGGCAGTCGTTTTATCGCAGACCTCCGATGTTTTTTTACTGAAAAATATATGCCCGAATTTATGTATGCCGGTTTGATTGATAAACCTGGTCATGGTTTGCAGCTTTTCTCCGGGTCTGGTTTTTCTCGTTTAAAGCAAAGATTTTTTGGGCGTATACTTGAAAATCTTGCGAGAGAGTCAGAGTTGACCAACACAGAAATGTCAGCCTTTAACGGAATGGTTAGAGGTGCGTTCGGTGATAACGTAGATTTTGAGCTTCTTAAATCATTTCGCCGCGGAAAAGTATCCCGGGTTTTGTTTGAAGGCTCGATGAAATTGCTTTTTTGGGATATTCTCGAAAATTCAAATGGCAGCAAAGTTATTTATCTTCAGCTGTTTTCGCCTAAAGTCGTTGATCGAACCACTTCTATGCGTTTCGCTGCAGATGTGCTAAGTGCCAGAAATTCACGAATTTCCTCGGTGCTTGTGCCACTTGAATTCGCAAACAAAAAGCTCAAGCCTATTTTTGATTCAACTGTGCCTGATGGTCATCGACTTGCTATAAATCGCCTGTACGCTGAAATCAGCGGGCAATGGCTTAAACGCGACCAGGTATTGCCCGCAGGCAAATTTATTACTCATAATGGTGTGCGCATTATGCGTGATTTTATCGACCATTCCGTTCCTTATGAAATCTGGGTTCTCAGCCGTGGCGACATCTCTTACAGCCAGAACAGTTCATATATTGCCTTTTTGTTGCGCCTGTTTTTTTTCGCCGGCTGGGTTCTTGTTTTTGCCAGAGTTTTTATCACAGGCCAGCCAGTTGGTATAAGTCTTAAAAGCTGGCTGACTCTGACATTCATGGTGGTTGGTATTCTCCCCCTCGGTGTGTTTTTCGTGGCTGGTATTTTTCACGTCGATTCATCGGCCTTCAGGCGTGAGCAGGAGGCTGTAAAAGACTCTTTGCAGAGGCTTGAAGAAGCAGATACTTCTGGTGAAATAATCCTGGCTCAGTATAGAGATGCCTGCCGTCGCTGGACACAAGAAAAGTCGTGGCTGCAGGATCTGGCAAAATGGGATGAATCTGCCTGGGAAAGAGCTGTTCAACGTTTGCAGCCGAAGCTGAAAGAAGCGGGTCTGAAAGTCGGTGCGGTGTATGTCTACCCTCCTGATATCGCCAGCGTTAAAGATAGATTCTTTATTCTTCAAGGAAGCAACATCAAGCCTGCAAGAGAGCAGAGAATGCAAAAATTTTACCTGGACTGGATCAGAAAATCCTATTTCAATCTGTGTCCTGAAGTAATGGTGGGCAAAGAACTGGATTTGCCTATCTTTCAAGGTCAAACTGGCAGAGAAATTCTAAGATATTTTCTTTCTAATCGAGGGGATGTCGAGTTTCTTGACCTCGATGATTTTAAACAGTTTTTATTCCAGGATTATATTCTCGTGAATGGCGCGCCACGCAACTGGTATTTTTTCAGATTCGATATTTCCAGGGTTTTTGAGGATTACCTCAAAGAAACGATAATCAGCCTGCAGCATATTTATTCAGACAGTCTTTATGCAATCGCATTAATAGAAAATACAGAGGCAAAAGTAATTTTTCCTGAAAGAAAAAGCAAAGATTTTCAGGTCATACAAAAGGTTGCCGGTCATCTTATTGAGCAGGCAGCCATGACAAGAAGCAAGGTGATTCAGCAGACAGACGATAGTCTGGTTGTCGTATACCCCTGCGTTAAGTCTGGTTCTTCTGTTCTGGCTAATGTGGTGTTTTTTAGTGCGTTCAGGGCTGCTGCATATGCCCAGGAACTTATACTGACAATAGTTGTTCTTTTGATGAGTGTTCCGGTGTTTCTTATGTCACGCCTGGCTGCAGATTATCTCGTAAGCCCTCTGCTGGGGGTTGAAGGCGGTTTAAAGAAAATTGCTGATGAGAATTACTCGATTAAATTAAGTTTAAATCGTGAAGATGAGCTTGGTATCCTTACTGACGCATTCGATAGAATGGTTGCCGGTCTCAAGGAAAGGCTCTATCTTGGACGATTTGTTTCTGCCACTCTCGACGAGCATGTTACCAAAAGCGTGGAAACAGAACATCAGGGTCTTGAAAGCCGCTTTGGTGCTGTTCTTTGCTCTGATATTCGTTCTTTTACGACTCTGAGCGAAAAATACCAGATACGTGATATTGTGGCAATGCTTAATGAACATTTGACAGGGATGTCAGAGTGTATCAGGCAGCACAATGGCTTTGTTGAGCAGTTTGTTGGCGATGCGGTATTGGCGGTTTTTCATGCTTCATCTCTCAAAGAGGCATCACAAAATGCAGTTGAAGCTGCCATAGCAATGATTTTGCGGCATCAAAAAATAAACCGGAAACGATATGCCGATGGTCTCTTTGGTTATGAAATCGGCATTGGTATCGAATCTGGACAACTGTTATCCGGCATTATCAGTGCAGGCGAAAGAAGAGAATATGCGGTTGTTGGTATTGCAAGAAATACCGCTGAGCAGCTTGAGGCCAGCTCTAAAATGGGGCGTTTTACCAAAATTGTCGTTTCGCCACAGGTCTACGAACTGGTTGATGGTTTTAAATTTGTAAAACTCGCTGACGATGAAAACTGGGAAATCGCCAGCCTGGAGGCAATGGAATGAAATTGCCTCATGCTTTGCTTTATGCCCTGATTATTGCAATGGTCTTTGCTCTGTTGATAAAGCTGGAGCCCTTGCTGGGAACTTCTGGCACGGTTGATTCTGACAGCATCGTCAAAGCTTTTCATTTGAGCGAACGCATGCGGCTTGAGGCAAATCTCGATTTTCAGTTGCAGGAGAGCTTTAATCGATTTCGCGATGAACTTTTTGCTGATTGTGCAAAGGTTTTTGAGCGGAGAGTAGAACCAGACTATCTTAAAGATAACCTGCCACCGCATACTTTGGCTGTTGCTCTGGTTGGCGAAGATACTGAGCTCTTGAAATACGCCAATTTAAATGGTAGCTGTGACATTGAACTGGCAAGACAATTTATCAAATTTGATTTTTTACAGTCCACTGTACAGGAAGACGTATTTTTTGGCACCAGATACGCAGATGAGTTAAGAAAAGCAGACGCACTTCTGGCAAGTTTTTTAGGTTTAAAAGCTGATAGAATCGCGTTAATGCAGTTGAGAGCCTCTAAACTTTCAGTTTTTTCCTCGCCTGAAAAAAGCATCGCTCTCTATTGGGATAAACAGACAATCGATTCCGGGCATAAGATCTATTTATTCAGTCGAATTGATCTCAGTGCTGCCGATCCGTATTTTCCCTTTAAAAGTCTGCTCGATAAAATAAATCTGCCTGATACAGTCTGTGCCTATTATGATGTCGAGCGTCGAAACTTTCTTGCTGGCCATGGTTTTAAAAAATTTATGCAGACTCAGGCATTCAAGCCTTTGGCAAAAGCTTGCTTTGATCTGGAAGGTGCTGGCAAACCAACAGCTTCGCATGTAAACATTGATATAATCAAAGCCGGTTCTGTTCAGGCAATTCTGGGAAGAAGGATTTTTACTTTTCCTTTGGTTCCGGTTGTGGCAATAGATTCCGCTGCGAGCAGCGACGGTGCCAGGGTGAGTGCCGGTGTAAACATGTATGGTTTTGCTTTTGCTGCACTTTTGTTTGTAATGTTCATTCAGACTTTTGCCTTTGGCCGAGGCGTTAAATTAAGTGTAGGAAGGGCTCTGATATTGGCGAGTTTGTTGGCCATATTCATGCCCTTTATGATGGGGCGATCTATTTTTAAGCTTATCTTATCAGAAGCATCAAATAATGAGCGCCTGAAACTGGAAAGGGAGATGCATAACCTTATAACTTCCCAGGATTCAGCGGTGCGACTGTTTCACGCGAATTTTTTCCATAATTTAAAAGAATTGTTGAGCAGTGAAGAGGTCGTGCAGAGGCTTTTAAATGAAGAAAAAAAAGATAATATGACTGTTGCAGCAGATTCTTTGGCTGATATAGATAATGCTGTCAGGCATGATATTGTTGCGGAGTTGGCAGAAAGGGCCTTTGATCCATTTGTTGAAGGGCTTGGGCTCGCCAGGGACGTTTTGCGCAAGGCAAATGCAATCATAGTAATTGGCCCAAATGGATTTTTGAGATATTTCGACCGTTTCAAAAACAAGATTTACAGTACATTGAGTCTGCCAGAAGCAGATTCGATGTATGTTGTTTTGAACCTTTATAAGCTTGCTACTGAGCAGTTTTTTGACAAAAACGAATTTGTGCCGGGCCTGCTGGGTGCCAGCAAATCAGGCCAGGCGAGAGAAATGGAAAAACTGGTGCATGAAGAGGTTAAAAGCCAGGTCAAAGCTTCTGTTGGTGCCGAAAAACTTTATGAAATGTTTGCAAATTTTGAGGGTGTGAACATATTCAGAACGACTATCGGAATGGTTAATTTTGGTGTTTTTCCAGTGCGTATTCAGGGGCTTATTAAGTATTTCTGCGGGGTTGCCTGGGATGAACTTGCAATCAGCAGGGTTTATCTCAAAAGGTCTTTCACAAGTTATAACTTGAGCGGGCAATCTTCTGACATAAACTCTCAAAAGTCTATCTTTGCTCGTTTAGACCCGGTTAATTTTTTTCCAAAGCCGTTAACTTTTATTCAAGCCTACGGTGCTCTGCGAAGCGATATGGTTTATTCAGGTGAGGCCGAGTCTCCAAAGTTGGGGGGCATGATCAAGTCTACTTATCGCAGCAGAAAAATGATAAAAATAAAATCAGAAGGTGAGGATGACGCTTTATATCAGGTTATTCCGGGCCGATTCTTCTCTCTTTATATTCTTGGCGGGCGCCAGGAAACCTCTTATCTCAAGCAGATTGAAAAATGGCGTTTTATAATTTTCATGACTGGCCTGCTGGTTTTTGCTGTCTTTGCTGCTTTTTCGGCGATTAACATCAGCAGATCAGTCAGTAGCCCGTTAGAACACCTGCTTTGGGGAATCGGCATGATCGAAAAATGTGATTATAGCGTTAAACTCAGAGAGTCGCGTGAAGACGAATTTGGCTCGATTTCGCGGGCATTCAATAAAATGGTCAGAAGATTGCGTGAGCGTGATACGCTTGGCAAATTTGTATCGCAGTCGGTGCGTAAGCTTGCCAGTAATCCAGATTTGCTTAAAAAGGC
>SABV01000289.1 GCA_009928855.1 Erysipelotrichia bacterium
CTCAACCTGCTGACGCCACTCATTTAAACGTGGATCTTCTGGAGAAAATGTTCGCAGGTTTCTGGCCGTTCTGCTTAACCTGTCGGCATCTCTCGCGGCACGAATCGCTTCGAGCGGCGGAATCACGACTTTTTCGCCGCGACGGCCATGTATGGCCATTTCTACTCCCCAGAAAACGCCGATAAGCCCGCCGGCAAGAACCGCCAGCAAACCAATATGAATACACATTCCACCGAAGAGCGACATTTTTCCAGAAGTTCTCAAACCAATCTGAACACCATCTTCGTCCGTCTTGAAGTTGGGATAATATTGTTGCCAATCTTCGCGCAAAGGGGTCTCGATGTATTTTGCAGCCGGAAAAGCTTCAACTTCGGCTTTTGAAACATTCTGCAGACGGTTGAAAAGCCTCTTCGAGGTGCTTTGCCAGCGCGTCATTATGCAGACAAGAGTTGAAAGAGAAAGACACCAGAGACAAAGCTGAAAAAGAATGCTTCGATACATGTCATCGAAGCCCAAAGCCAGAATCCAGTGCCCCATCTTCGGAAATTGCCTCAGGTAGTCTGCTGCTTCCAGATTCTGGGGAACCAGGGTTCCGATCATCGACAAAAGAGTCAGAATGCTGATAAGGAAAACAGCCGACTTCAAAGACACAAACAATTTAAGTATTATTCTCATGACGGGCTGATTATAGGGTAAATCGGTGCATAATTACAAGGGGTGCCGTATAAAAATCCGTAACATCAACAACAGATCAAGATTTACGATAATCAAACAGGGCGACAGTGACGTCATCGTTCCATGCCACCGGGCCCGAGAACTCCTTCAATTCGCCATAAACAGCGGCAAAAAAATCTTCGCGACTGGTGTAACAACCAAGACGCGCGATCATTGCTTCTACTCTTTCATAACCAAACTGCTCACCCCCATCATTAATAGCTTCAACCAGTCCATCGCTAAACATTACCAGGCGGCATTGTTCTGGCAAAGCGATATTCAGGGTATTAAAAGCTTTTCTTTTAGCCGTACCAAGAGGGTAACCAATTATCTTGAGCGCCTCAATCGAACCATCTGTTTTTATAAGCAGAGGAAAAGTCTGACCTGCATTGCAACAGGTTAAAATACCATTTTTGTCTATGTAACCCGCAAAACAGGTCATCATTTTCACGCGACGCAGATGCTCCAGCATCAGCTGATTGAAGCAGAGAAAAAGCTCATCCGGTTTTCTGACACCTGAATCTACAAGTGCAGCAAAAGCTGCTCGCGCCATCGCTACTACAAGAGCTGCCGAAACTGAATGCCCCGAAACATCGCCAATAACGAAAAGCATTTCATTTTCAGCAAGAACAAACGCGTCATAATAATCGCCGCCAACATCATCAGCAGACACGCTTCGACCGGCGAAAACTGCCGATCCAGAGGCTATTTCCCCGTCATGGAGAATACAGGTCTGCACAAAATGCGCAATTTCAAGCTCTTTCATGCTTTCAAGAGAATCGTTAAAAGTCTCTGCCAGGTTTTGCCATTCATCACCACTTTCGATGAGAATTCTATGTGAATGATCACGGTTTTCCATGGCCCTGACCCCGTCCATCACTTTTCTGGCCGGTGTAACAACCATATCCTTCAAGCGTATCACCACAAATACAAGCGTTGCAAGAACGATTATGGCACCACGCAGCATATTCGTTTTCAACAGTTCCAGTTTTTTGTTTATTTCTTTAAGCGGTACAGCTGCCACCAGAATATAACCATCGCATTTTTTGCCAGCATAGGCACAGAGCAAATGTGACTCACCATTTATGCGGCACTCTTCGGAGTGCATATTGCGCGGTGCCTGCATCATAGCAACCAGTCGATGCATTCGCGCCCAAAGATCAAGACGAGGATAATTAACATAAAAAAGGCGTTCAGAAACAGCCATAAATTTTATGCCCTCGGGCCAGCGATCTCGATTTCGAAAAATTTTATTAAAAAAGCGCCGCGAATAATTGTAATAACCCGAAAAAAGAATGACGCAATATCTGGCTGCCCCCTGCTCATCTCTTATCACATCGACGAAGTTGATGGACTTGTTATTACCCAGGCCAAAATCAAAATAATCACCAAAACTCTGTTGAATACAAGCCACAGGATTTTCATCATCATTGCCCACAAAAGACGACATAACCATTGATGAAACCTGTTCCTGAGCAGCCGAAAGACCTGTTACAATGCCCTGTTTTTCATTATAGAGACGGATAATATCCCTGCCTGTAAATCTGGCAAAAGACGAAAATGCCTGCTTACCCTGCGAAGGCATCAGAGACACGAATTCTTTAATATCGAGATTCTCAGATGGAGTATTAAGAGCGTAGTCAGCTTCAAGGTCAAAAGGCACCCAGCCGTGGGCGAAAAATTGCTCAAGCATTTTTTCGCGATAAGCACGATTGTAAAACACAAGACTTCTTACAGCATAAGAAGACCCGGCATAGGGCCTTACAAAACGCCCCTCTGAATCGATTACCATGCAGGAATCGAACATCCCATCAACTTCCAGTCGCACTGAACAATCGATAAATGCCTGCATTTTTTCTGGATGACCGTCTATAATTTTTACCAACCGCCTGAATTCATCCCTGCTGACTCGGAAAATTTCTTGATAACCGGCATCAAGTTGAAGCAAATATTGTTGCAGCTTCTCTATTTCTGCGATCTTCATCGACTCCAGAGACGACTCCAGAAAGTTGTTCCAGTATAAAGCAATTGCCAGAGTCGGCGACGCCATGCTCACAAGCAGAACAAATGACAGCAATGCCCTTAAAGAAAGCTTGAACCGGGCCTCTGCATTTACATACGCATAAAGCCAGCCAGGAACCCAGAAAAAAAACAATCCCCACGTCCAAAATGGTAACGGCGGTGTCAGCGCCCTATCGACCGCCAGAAAAACCCGACCATCAGGTTTGTAGCTTACCAGAAGATTGTGTTGTGCAACTTTAAGCTGTGTAAAGCCACTTTTTATATCAATATTATTCAACTGACGCACCAATTCTTTTGTATTAATATCTGCCGGCAACAGTGAATTATCAGATGCAAAAAGATTCAAAAAACCAAAGCGCCTGACATCGATCTTCAGTTCTCTGAAAAGAGATTTTGCAAGAATGCCGTCACAGACATAAGCAGCATGGATCAGCACCAGCATGCCATTTGCGCCAGAAAAATATTTATCAGGATCCGAAAACCATATTCCATACGAACGACGATTGCCTATACCCAGACGCCTCAGCTGCCCCGGTTTACCTTCCAGACGTTCAAAAGCAACTCCACCACCGAGAAACTTGATCAAACGATTCTTGTCTTCATCAGCAATTCTGAATTTTTTGAATCTTCTGCAATCAGCATGGGAAAACAGGAATTTCCATTCTTCTCTGTCTTTATCAGGCACATTTAGAGGTTCGTGGCCGTTAAAAAAAACTATTTCAAAAGCTGCTGACGGCAAAAAACTGCCTTCAATCCACTCGGCAGAGAGCATTTCCAGTTCTTTGCCTTCTTTGCCGGCAGAAAGCTCGAACAATTTTTTCAGTCTGCCAGAATAGATCTTTTCTAACGAAAAAGAAGCATGAAGCTTGTCGAGAAACCTATGCACCCGGTTTCTACCTGATATTTCAGTCTGCACATAATTCTTTTTCCACACATAAAAAATCAGGGAAACATTTATCAAAAAGCCAGCAAGCAAAAGCAGCAGATAAATTTTACGGGCATCAACCGTTCGCATTTTTATCTCCTATTGCATAGCGCTTTAATACAATCACCGTCTGGTCATCGTTTCGTTCCCCCCAGGCTGATGCGGCAGTCAAAATATGATCTATCGCTGCAGAAGGCGACATGCAATGTATCCGCCGGCATAGTTCAAGAAAGCCATCGAAACCAAGCATTTGTCGCGCATTATCTGTGATCTCAATAATCCCATCTGTGTAAAGTACCAGACTGCTTCCAGGAAGCAGGAATCTGGTATCACCATAAATTTTTAAATCCAACTTGCTCCCCAGTGGCATCCCTGGCAGCTTAAGCATTTCAGCAGAGCCATCAGAGGAAACAATTATCGGATAAGGGTGCCCTGCCGAGGCGTATTCAAGCATGCCTGTTTCGGGGGTATAATAAGCAAGCCAGCAGGTCATATAAAGGCGCCGAATACCGTAGTCAAAATGGAGACGACCAATCTCCCGCAGCAAATCAACTGCATTCGAGCATTTCTCAGCATTAAGCGCCAGCCAGACTTTTATCGAAGCCTGAACCATCGCAGGAGCAATGCCATGACCGGTAACATCGCCAACAACAACGAGAACTCTTCCATCTTTTAAGTGCATCCAGTCGTAATGATCACCACCAAGCTCTGTGGCAGTAAGACTTTTACCGCATAAATCCCAGTCATGGCCACCTAAAGGTTCTTCAGGCCACAAAGTCTCCTGAACAGTGCGGGCGACCTGCAACTCCCGAAAATTTTCCATTGTTCGCCCGAGACTGCCCATTACCGCCGAAAACTCAGAAACGATAGCTCCGGGCAGGCGCATGCGAAAATT